>JANNKS010000564.1:0-5151 GCA_031396425.1 Rhizobacter sp.
GCCTCGCGCTGATCCTGATGATGGTGGGCATCTACGGCCTGCTGTTCGAATTCTCCAACCCGGGTTTCGTCGTGCCCTTGGCCTCTTCGAAGCCTTTCAACTCCGTCATCGTCGTCAGCAGCGTCCAGCACTTGCCCCCCATCAGGCGCAGGTGGCCGTAGCCACGCGCCACGCCGGTTTCGAACGTGATCCAGGCTTCCGTCACGCCGCCGGCCTCAGTGGCTTCACCTTCAATGGCCCAGGCGGTCGGCTTGGCGGGCAGCACGGCGCGCTCGATCATCTCGCGCACCTTCGCATTGCCTTCGGCAGTGGCGATGTTCCAGGTGAACGACACCATGTCGCGCCAGTAGCTCTCGTCGTTGAACAGCGCTGCTGCTGCGGCCGCGTCGCCGCGCTGCAAGGCCTTGTCGAGTGCGCCCAGCCAGTCGGCCACCTGCGTGGTCGGCGTTGTATCGCTCATGCTTTGTCTCCGGTTGTGTTGCTGAAGGAACCGCGTTGCACGACGCGCCGAGTGCAAATCACCGCCTCGCGCGCGGGCAGTTTGACACTCGATCCGGTGTGCCGGCAAGACCCTCGCGCAGGAGCGGGTTTTCCGGGCCGGTGCTGTGTCACTCTGGGACACGCTGGCCGCGACAACTAGGGTTGATCCGCGCTCGAAATCTCCAGACTTCAGCACTAGGGTGCGCTGACCTGCATGCGGTTGCGGCGGCGCGCTGCAGGCACCCACGCCATGCCGCCGAGCAACGAGCGAGGATCACAACATGCCCAGTTCAATCACCCAAGCCGCCGACACGGTTCTGAACTACACCGTCAACCGCCACGGCGGTGCCCCTGGCGTGGTGGCGATGGCCACCGACCGCAAGGCCAATTTCTACGAGGGGTGCGCGGGCAAGCGCGAGCTCGGCAAAGACCAGCCGATGACGCTCGACTCGGTGATGGCGATCTTCTCCACCACCAAGGCGATGACGGGCACCGCCGTCATGCAGCTCGTCGAAGAAGGCAAGATTGCGCTCAGCGATGCGGCGAAAAAATACGTGCCCGAAATCGCCGAGCTGCAGGTGCTCGACGGCTTCGACGCCGCCGGCCAGCCCAAGACACGTGCACCCAAACGCGACATCACGGTGAACGACCTGATGCTGCACACCTCGGGCCTGTGCTACGAATTCTTCAGCCATGACGATCTGAAATTCCGCACCGCGAAAAACATTCCCACCGTCGTGTCGAGCAGCTTCGCGTCGATACGCACGGTGCTGCTGCACGACCCCGGCGAGCGCTGGACCTACGGCGTCAACATCGACTGGCTCGGCCGCATCGTCGAGCAGCAGCGCGGCAAGCGCCTTGGGGACGTGATGAAGGAGCGCATCTTCGCGCCGCTCGGCATGAACGACATCGGCTTCACGATGAATGAATCGATGCAGGCCCGCCGCGCCGTGCTGCACGACCGCGCCGCCGATGGCAAGCTCACGCCGCTGCCCGACCTGATCCTGCCGCAGCCGCCCGAAATGGACATGGGCGGCCACGGCCTGTATGCGAGCGTCGGTGACTACATGAAGTTCATCCGCATGGTCCTCAACGATGGTGCCGGGCCGAACGGGCGTGTGCTGAAGGCCGAGACGATCGCGACGATGGTGAAGAACGGCCTGCCCTCGGGCGTGACGAGCGGCGGCTGGAAGACATCGATCCCGTCGCTGTCGAACGACGGTGAATTCGACCCCGGTGTCACCAAGACCTGGGCCTACACCTTCCAACGCAACGAGGAAGAAACGCCGAGCGGCCGGCCCGCAGGCTCGCTGATGTGGGCGGGCCTGGGCAACCTGTTCTACTGGATCGATCGCAGAGGCGGCGTCGGCGGCTTCTGGGGCTCGCAGATCCTGCCGTTCCAGGACGTGGCGTCGTATCCAGGTTTCGTCGACTTCGAGGCTGCCGTTTACCGTTCGCTGAAGCGCTGAGCAAGGCGGCGCTAGTCAGGCGAAGCGGAGCTTCGCTTCTGCGCCCACTGCAACAGCGGACTGATGATGTCCAGCGGCAGCGGGAACACGATCGTCGAGTTCTTGTCGGCCGCAATCACCGTCAGCGTCTCCAGATAGCGCAGCTGGATCGCCTGCGGCTGGCGGCCGAGGATTTCGGCCGCTTCGGCGAGCTTCACCGAAGCCTGCAGCTCGCCTTCGGCGTGGATCACCTTGGCGCGCCGCTCGCGTTCGGCTTCGGCCTGGCGCGCAATCGCGCGCACCATGCTGTCGTTCAGGTCGACGTGTTTGATCTCGACGATCGTCACCTTGATGCCCCAGGCGTCGGTCTGCGCCGCCAGCGACTTCTGGATGTCGAGGTTGAGCCGCTCGCGCTCGGCGAGCAGGTCGTCGAGTTCGTGTTTGCCCAGCACCGCGCGCAGCGTCGTCTGCGCCAGCTGGCTGGTGGCGGCGAGGTAGTTCTCGACCTGGATCACGGCCTTCTCGGGGTCGACGACGCGGAAGTAGAGCACCGCGTTCACCTTGACCGACACGTTGTCGCGCGTGATCACGTCCTGGCTCGGGATGTCGAGCACGACGACGCGCAGGCCCACCTTCACCATCTGCTGGATGCCCGGAATCAGGATCACCAGCCCGGGGCCCTTGACGCTCCAGAAGCGGCCGAGCTGGAACACGACGCCACGTTCGTATTCGCGCAGGATCTTCAGCGAAGTTGCGGCGAAGATCAGCAGCACGACCAACACGGCCAGCAATCCGACGTAGCTCATGGGGGCACTCCGGTGGGTTGTTCAGCGAGATCGGCGGCCGATGCGGCCACCTGCAACACAACGCCGTCCGCGCCCGTCACGCGGACGGTCTGGCCGCTGCGCAAATCAGGCGCGCCGCGCACTTTCCAGTGTTCACCGCCGAGCGCTGCCCAGCCTTCACCGCCGGCAAACTCGAGCAGTTCACCCGTCGTGCCGAGCAGCGCGCGCCCGCCGCTGACCATGTTCACGACCGGGCGACGGCGCGCCTTCGCCGCCATGCCGACCACCAGGATGATGAACGCGGCGGAGGCCAGCGCAAGCCCGGCGATCAGCGACACCGGCACGCCGAAGCCGGGCACCTCGCTGTCGATCAGCAGCACCGCGCCGATCGCGAACGCGACGATGCCGCCCAGGCCCAGCGCGCCGTAGCTCGGCACGAAGGCTTCGGCCACCAGGAAGCCGACGCCGAGCAGGATCAGCCCCAAGCCCGCGTAGTTCACGGGCAGCATCTGGAACGCGAACATCGCCATCAGCAGGCAGATGCCGCCGACGACGCCGGGCACGACGAAACCCGGGTTGGAGAATTCGAACAGCAGGCCGTAGATGCCCACCATCATCAGGATCAGCGCGAGGCTCGGGTCGGTCAGCACCGAGAGCAGCCGGGTGCGCCAGTCGGGTTCGAATTCGACCACCGGCGCACCGCGCGTCGCCAGCCGCACGCTGCCGGTGGCCAGACCCGCGAGTTTGATCTCGCGACCGTCCACCTGCTGCAGCAGGTCGGGCACGCTGTCGGCGATCAGGTCGATCACCTGGCTCTTCAGCGCTTCCTGCGACGACAGGCTCACGGCTTCGCGCACCGCCTTTTCGGCCCAATTGGCATTGCGGCCACGCAATTGCGCGAGGCTGCGGATGTAGGCCGCGGCGTCGCCGATGCGCTTCGCGGCCATCGCGTCGATCGCCCGCTCGGGCGGTGTATCGCTGCGCGTCACACCGCTCGCGCCCTGCGCTTCGGATGCCTTTCTGGGCGGCAGCGGGTTGTCGGGCTGAGCGCCAGGCTGAGCGCCCGGCATGCCGATCGCCACCGGTGTGGCCGCGCCGAGATTGGACACCGGTGCCATCGCCGCGATGTGGCTGGCATACAGGATGTAGGTGCCGGCGCTCGCGGCGCGTGCACCGTTCGGCGCGACCCAGGTCGCGACCGGCACCTTTGAGGCAAGGATGTCCTTGATGATGTCGCGCATCGCCGCGTCCAGGCCGCCGGGCGTGTCGAGCTGCAGCACCACCAGCTCTGCCCGCTGCTGTTGCGCCATCGCGAGCCCGCGGTGCACATAGTCGGCCGTCGCCGGGCCGATCGCGCCACTCACTTTGAGTTGGACGACGGGAGCAGCGCCTGCCCCGGCCGCCGCGGGCACAGCCGTTGCGCTGGCCGCCCCGCATGCATGGGCCAGAAGGGCCAGTCCAAGCCACCATGTTCTGGCACGCCCCATGCTTTCATTCTAGGCGCAGCGCTGGCGCTTGTCGTCGCTGAAACGCGGCTCGTTCGGGCCGCGACGCGGTAGCATGGCAGCTGCAGCGCAATTGGAGGCACCATGGCCAAGACGACGATGCAAGCCGAACCCTACGAATTCGACTTCGACCCGCGAAGCACCGCGCTCGTGATCATCGACATGCAGCGCGATTTCGTCGAGCCGGGTGGCTTCGGCGAGGCGCTCGGCAACGACGTGTCGCCGCTGCAGGCGGTGATCGCGCCGTGCAAGCGTTTGCTCGACGCGGCGCGCGCGATGGGAATGATGGTGATCCACACGCGCGAGGGCCACAGCCCCGATCTGGCCGACTGCCCGCCGACGAAGATCGTGCGCGGCCGCGGTGCCATACGCATCGGCGACCCCGGCCCGATGGGGCGCCTGCTGGTGCGCGGTGAGCGCGGCCACGACATCGTGCCGCAACTCTATCCGCAGGCGGGTGAAGTGGTGGTCGACAAACCGGGCAAGGGTGCGTTCTGCGCCACCGATCTCGACCTGATCCTGCACAACAGGGGCATCAAGTCGTTGATCGTCTGCGGCGTGACCACCGAGGTCTGCGTCACGACCACGGTGCGCGAAGCCAACGACCGCGGCTACGAGTGTGTCGTGCTGGCCGATTGTGTCGGCTCGTACTTCGCGGAGTTCCAGCGCGTGGCGCTGGAAATGATCAAGGCACAGGGTGCCCTGTTCGGCTGGGTGTCGGATTCGCAGCGCGCGCTGGCGGCGCTGAACGCCTGAGGCGGCTTCGCCATCCTGATTGCCCTGGCCTTGGCGCGGGCAACAGTGGCCGAAGCCATCTTTACGTCTTGTCCCTGCAGGGCCGCGAGCACGTGTGCCGGCAGGCGCTCGGCGTCAAGGAGACCAAGGACGCGGTCGCGGCTCAGATAGAACGCCGTCAGCCGTGCATTGGTGGCC
>JANNKS010000611.1:0-1898 GCA_031396425.1 Rhizobacter sp.
GCCTGCCCTTCCTGGCCGACAGCTACGACGCATCAGCCAAACTCTACAAGGCGCAGAAGCCTGCACTCGAGAAGAAGCTCGCTGAGCAGGGCATGATGCTGCTCTACGTGGTGCCCTGGGGGCCGCAAGGCATCTACGTGAAGAAACAGATCGCATCGGCCGCCGACCTGAAGGGCGTGAAATGGCGCGCCTACAGCCCGGCAACGGCGCGCATCGCCGAACTGGTGGGGGCCCAACCGGTGACCGTGCAGGCGGCAGAGCTTTCGCAGGCGATGGCCACCGGGGTCGTGGAGAGCTACATGTCGTCCGGCGCCACCGGCTACGACACCAAGACCTACGAACACATCAAATACTGGTACGACACCCAGGCCTGGCTGCCGAAGAACGCCGTGATTGTCAACAAGGCCGCGTTCGACGCGCTCGACGCGCCGAGCAAGCAGGCGCTGCTCAAGGCCGGCGCCGACGCCGAAACGCGCGGGTGGTCCGTCTCGAAGGCGAAGAACCTCGAGTACATGGACCTGCTGAAGAAGAATGGCATGAACATCGTCGAACCCAGCGCCGCTTTGAAGAGCGACATGAAGAAGGTCGGCGACACGATGCTCAAGGAGTGGCTTGAAAAGGCCGGCCCCGAAGGCCAGGCCGTTGTCGACGCCTACAAGAAGATGTGATGCCCGCGGCGCCTGACCGGCCCGCCCTGCTGCGCCGAATTCTCGACAACCTCTACGACGGCGCCGCCGGTCTGGCGGCGCTGTTCATGGTCGGCCTGCTGATCATGGTGCTGCTGTCCATCTTCGGCCGCCAACTTCACTTCAACGTGCCCGGCGTCGATGCCTACGCGGGCTACATGATGGCCGCCGCCGGCTTTCTGGCGATGGCGCACACACTGAAGAAGGGCGAGCACATCCGCGTGACCCTGCTGGTGGCGCGCCTCGCCGGGGCCTGGAAGCGCCGGCTTGAACTGTGGGCGCTGTTCGCGGCTTGCGGCCTCAGTGCGCTGATGGCGTTCTACAGCTGCCGGCTGGCATGGCAGTCGCGCGCCTTCCACGACATCTCGACCGGCAATGACGCCACGCCGTTGTGGATTCCGCAGCTTTCGATGGCGGTCGGCGGCGTCGTGCTGGCGATCGCCTTCATCGACGAGTTCGTGCTCGAGTGGCGCGGCCTGCGCGTCGAACATTTCAGCAGCGAGGCCGTTCGCAATGAATGACATTGCAATCACGGCGCTGTTGATCGGCTCGCTGTTCCTGATTCTCGCCAGTGGCGTGTGGATCGGCCTGACGCTGTCGGGCGTGGCCTGGATCGGCATGCAGCTCTTCAGCTCCCGCCCGGCAGGCGATGCGATGGCGGTCACTACCTGGGGCTCGGCGTCGAGCTGGACGCTCACCGCTCTGCCGCTGTTCATCTGGATGGGTGAAATCCTGTTCCGCACCCGGCTGAGCAACGACATGTTCCGCGGCCTGGCGCCCTGGATGCAGCGCCTGCCCGGCCGGCTGCTGCACGTCAACGTGGTCGGCTGTGCGATCTTCGCCGCGGTGTCGGGTTCGAGTGCAGCCACCTGCGCGACGATCGGCAAGATGAGCCTGCCCGAACTCGAGCGACGTGGCTACCCGCGAGGCATCTCGCTGGGCTCGCTGGCTGGCGCCGGAACGCTGGGCCTGCTGATCCCACCGTCGATCATCATGATTGTCTATGGCGTGACGGCCGATGTGTCGATCTCCGAGCTGTTCATCGCCGGCATCCTGCCTGGCTTGCTGCTGGCGCTGATCTTATCCCTCTAAAACCCGGCGAGGCAGCTGCGCCACACGGATCAGATCACGCCGCCCGAACCGGTGATTACGCAGGCGCAAAAGCTAGCCGAGTCCCGTTCTATGAATCCAGTGATACTGAAGATCATCGCC
>JANNKS010000229.1:0-5432 GCA_031396425.1 Rhizobacter sp.
GAGGCGCGCTGCAGCCTGCCCGAACGCGCCTTTGCGGGGACGCCTGGTTTTCCCCCGCGAGCAACGCCCCCGATTCAGCGCGGCAGGCCCTGAAGTTTGGGTCAACACGGACAGCAGAAGCAGCCTGAAATTTAGCCCAGCCCCCTCCCGAAGCGCAGCGCAACTCATCCTAAAACGACCGCGGCAGTCCCAGCACATGCTCGGCCACGTAGCTCAGGATCAGGTTGGTCGAGATCGGCGCCACCTGGTACAGGCGGGTCTCGCGGAATTTGCGTTCGACGTCGTATTCGCAGGCGAAGCCGAACCCGCCGTGGAACTGGAT
Source organism: Rhizobacter sp. (assembly GCA_031396425.1). GTDB lineage: Bacteria > Pseudomonadota > Gammaproteobacteria > Burkholderiales > Burkholderiaceae_C > JAEMQF01. The sequence continues at coordinate 323 of JANNKS010000229.1, forward strand.
GCACGCGTTCGCGCCTTCCCACGAGGCCTTCGCAGCCAAGTATTTGGCCATGTTGGCTTCGGCGCCGCAAGGCTGGTGGACGTCGAACAGGCGGCAGGCTTTCCAGCGCATCAGGTTGGCGGCTTCCAGCTCGATGTAGGCCTCGGCGATCGGGAACTGCACGCCCTGGTTCTGACCGATCGGGCGGCCGAACACGATGCGCTCGTTGACGTACTTGCTGACACGGTCGATGAACCAGTAGCCGTCGCCGATGCATTCCGCCGCGATCAGCGCGCGCTCGGCGTTCAGGCCGTCGAGAATGTACTTGAAGCCCTGGCCTTCCTGGCCGATCAGGTTCTCGGCCGGGATGTCCAGGTTCTCGAAGAACAGCTCGTTCGTCTCGTGGTTCACCATGTTGGGAATCGGCCGCACCGTCAGGCCTTGGCCCACCGCGTCGCGCAGGTCGACGATGAAGATCGACATGCCTTCGCTCTTCTTCTTCACCTCGGCCAGCGGCGTGGTGCGCGCCAGCAGAATCATCAGATCGGAGTGCTGCACGCGCGAGATCCAGACCTTCTGGCCGTTGATCACGTAGCGGTCGCCACGCCTCACGGCGGTGGTCTTGATCTTCGTCGTGTCGGTGCCGGTGCTCGGCTCGGTCACGCCCATGCTTTGCAGGCGCAGCGCGCCGCTGGCGATTTGCGGCAGGTAGCGTTGTTTCTGCTCGGCAGAGCCATGGCGCAACAGCGTGCCCATGTTGTACATCTGGCCGTGGCACGCCCCCGAATTGCCGCCGGCGCGGTTGATTTCCTCCATGATCACCGACGCTTCGCACAGCCCCAGCCCCGAGCCGCCGTACTGTTGCGGAATCAGCGCGGCCATCCAGCCAGCTTTCGTCAGCGCGTCGACGAAGGCTTCGGGGTAACCACGCCGTTGATCGACCTCGCGGTGGTATTCGGCCGGGAACTCGGCGCACAACGCGCGCACGGCGTCGCGGATGTCGGTGTAGGAGGTATCGGTGTTTTGCATCAGGGTCACGCTCGCAGCCCGGCTGGGGTGAGCAGCTTGACGCCGTGCGCGCCAAACCACAATTCGTTTTTCGGGAAGTTGGCCTTAGCCGCGCGCTAATATTCGGGACGTCCGAGCCCGGCTGTGAGAAGGGGAGCCTCAAGATGACAGAGATGGACGCGACGATCGCTCGGACACTCCGATCCTACGAATCAGCGGTCTTCGCCAAGGACATCGAAGCCTTCATGCGCCTGTACGACCCCAAGGTGCGCGTTTTCGACGCCTGGGGCGTCTGGTCCTACGAAGGCACCGAGGCCTGGCGAATCGCAGTGGAAGGCTGGTTTTCTTCGCTGGGCCAGGAACGGGTGAAGGTGAGCTTCGACGACGTGCAGTCTTCGGGCGGACCCGAGTTGGCCGCCCTCAGCGCCATCGTCACCTATGCTGCCCTCAACGCCCAAGGCGAACTGGCCCGCTCGATACAAAACCGAATCACCTGGATTCTCCGGACGTCGGGGCACGTCCTGCGCATCTCTCACGAGCACACCTCGGCACCGATAGGCTTCACGGACCTGAAGGCCATTCTCGAGCGCAAGTCTTCCGCCTGAAGCGGTGCGGCTCACTTGCGCCGCCTCGAAGGTTCGGCAATGCGCCAAGCCGGCAATTTCCAGCGAGGCCAAACCCGCATCAGACCGTCCGCCCCCCATCCACCGGAAACTCCACGCCGGTGATGAACTCGGCGTCGTCGCTGGCCAGGAACACTGCCGCCTTGGCAATGTCCAACGGCGTCGACAAACGCCCCATCGGAATCGTCGCGATGAATTTCTTGCGGTTCTCGGGCGTGTCGGGCATGCCCATGAACTGCTCGAGCAGACCGGTCGCGCCCATCACCGGGCAGATCGCGTTGACGCGGATGTTGTCGGCGCCCAACTCCACCGCGAGGCTCTTGCTCATCAGGTTCACTGCACCCTTGGAGCTGTTGTACCAGGTCAGACCCGGGCGCGGGCGCATGCCAGCGGTGGAGCCGACGTTCAGGATCACGCCCTTGCGCGCCTTGCGCATCATCGGCACCACCGCGTGAACCATGTGGAAGATGCTTTTCACGTTGATGTCGTAGACCTTGTCGAAGGTGGCCTCGTCGACGTCGAGCAGCGGCCCGTTCTTGTGCGTCCAGCCGGCGTTGTTGACGACGATGTCGAGTTTGCCCCAGCGCGCCACCGTGGCGGCCACCAGCGCGTCGATGTCGGCGCGTTGCGTCACGTCGCAGGTAACGGCCAACGCGTTGGCGCCGAGTTCGGCAGCGACCGCCTTGGCGCCCGCCGCATTGATGTCAGCCACCGCCACCTTGGCGCCGTTCGCCACGTACTGGCGCGCAATTTCGGCGCCGAAGCCGCTGGCCGCGCCGGTCACAATGGCGACCTGGTCTTTGAGTCTCATGGGTTTCTCCTGGTTGATGGATGTTGTCGGGGCGACACGGCCGCAGGCACCGGGCGGCTATTCGCCGTAATACTGAACCACGGTCTTCACGGTGCAGAATTCCTCCAGCGCCATGAAGCCTTTCTCGCGGCCGTGGCCGCTCTTCTTCACACCGCCGAAGGGCAGCTCCACGCCGCCGCCGGCGCCATAGCAGTTGATGTAGACCTGCCCGCACTTCATGCGCCGCGCCACGCGCGTCTGGCGCCCGCCGTCACGCGTCCAGACGCCGGCAAGCAGCCCGAAGTCGGTGGCGTTCGCCAGCGTGATCGCATCGTCTTCGGTGTCGAATGGAATGGCGGCCAGCACCGGGCCGAACACCTCTTCGCAGGCCAGCTGGTGATTGCGCGGCACCGGGCCGAACAGCGTCGGCGGGACGTAGAAGCCGCCCTTGTGCACACCCGGGGCCACCTGCCCTTGCGCGAGCACCGGAATGCCCGATTCGCGCGCCTGGCGGATGAAACCTTCCACGCGGTTTTTCTGCGCCGCGTTGATCAGCGGGCCGCAATCGCGGTCCATCGCCGGGGTGCCGGCGGCGCTTTGTGAGAAGCGCGCCGCGACCATCGCGACGAACTTGTCGTAGACGCCACGCTGAACCAGCAGGCGGCTGCCGGCCGAACAGGTCTGCCCGCCGTTTTGCGTGATCGCTTTCAGCACGAAGGTGGCGGCGCGCTCCAGGTCAGCGTCGTCGAACACGATCTGCGGGCTTTTCCCGCCGAGCTCCAGCACGACCTTGAGCGTGCGGTCGGCCGCGGCCTTCTGCACCAGCGTGCCGACCTCGGGGCTGCCGGTGAAGGTGACGAAGTCGATGTCGCGGTGCGCCGTCAGCGCCGCGCCGGCTTCTTCGCCCAGGCCGGTGACCACGTTCAGTGCACCATCGGGCAGGCCGGCTTCTTTCGCAATGCTGCAGAACGCGAGCGGCGTCAGGCAGGCGTCTTCGGAAGGTTTCAGCACCGCCGCGTTGCCCATCGCCAGCGCCGGCACCACCGAGCGGCCGAACATCTGCGCCGGGTAGTTCCACGGCAGGATGTGCGCCGTCACGCCATAGGGCTCGCGCAGCACGACGACGTGGAAGTCGTTCAGGTAGGGGATCTGCTCGCCGTGCAGCTTGTCGGCGGCGCCGCCGTAGTACTCGCAATACCGTGCCGCCACCGTGATGTCGTTGCGCGCCTGCGAGATTGGCTTGCCGGTGTCGCGCGCTTCGAGCTGGGCAAGTTCCTCGCTACGCGCCAGGATCGACGCGCTCATCTTGAGCAGGATGCGGCCGCGCTCGGTCGCATTCAGGCGGCCCCAAGGGCCGTTCAGCGATGCGCGCGCAGCGGCGACGGCGCGGTCGACATCGGTCGCGCTGCCGCGCGCGAGCTGGTCGAACACCTCGCCGCTGCTGGGGTCGATGACGGGCAGGGTTTCGCCGCTGGCGGCGGCGACCCACTGGCCATTGATGAAGAGTTGTGCCATGAGGGTAGCTCCTTGATTCGATGAGGGGTGAATCGAACGGGCGTGTGACTGGAGATCGCAAGAAACCTCGGAAAACGAGCCAGGGCTGCCGGTGCGCCTGGGTGGCGCCTCAGTGACCCTGCGCGGCAGCCGCCAGCGCACCACCATCATCGCGCTGCAACGCGCCGCGTTCAAGCACCAAGGTGTCGGTCGGAATGTCCTTGAGCAGGCTGCGGTTCGACTCGGTGACCACCACGCACAGCTCGGGCCGCACCTGGTGCAGCCGCTGCAGCGAAGCCGAGTACTGCTGCGCCAGCACCGGGGCCAGGCCCTGGAATGGTTCGTCCAGCAGCACCAGGCGTTCGCCTGCCATCACGGCGCGGCCGAGTGCGGCCATCTTGCCCTGGCCGCCCGACAGCGCGGCGCCCGAACGCGCCAGCATGGGCTTCAACTCGGGCACGACAACCAGCGCCTGATCCAGCCGCTCGTCCACCGCGCGGCGCGCCATGCCCACCACCTCGCACGGAAACCGCAGGTTCTCTTCGACGCTGAAGCTGGGGAACATCACGCGGTCTTCCGGCGCGTAGCCGATGCCCTGGCGCGCGCGATTTCGCGCCGGCACCTGCGCCAGGTCTTCGCCGTCGAGCAGCACGCGCCCTTCATGCTCCGGCAGAAAGCCCATGATCAGGCGCAGCAACGTGGTCTTGCCCGCGCCGTTGCGCCCGACCACCGCCACCGTGCTGCCGCGCAGCAGCTGGGCGCTGATGCCGCGCAGCACCTGGATGCCGGCAATCGTGGTGGAGACGTTCTCGAGCACCAGCACCGCGCTACTCCCCGATCACGTTCTTGATCACCACCGGATCGCGCAGCACCTCGTCGGGCGTGCCGTCGGCGGCGATCCTGCCGGCGATCCACGCCGCGAGCCGGCGCCGATGGAGCGATCCATCGCATCCAATGCGGCCATGGCCCCGACGGGCATCACCGAGCCCGCCCGTCGTGCCCGTCTGGACGATCTCCGCAAGAACTTCGAGGGAGGCGTGGAGAAGTTCCGCGCCGCGGGGAAAAACCTGTACGCCCTGCCGTGGTATCTGCTCGTGGGCGAGCCGGGGTCAGGGAAGACCGAGGCGGTGCGCCATTGCAACGTCGGCTTCCCGCCGGGCCTGCAGGACCAGTTGCAGGGGTGCGGCGGCACGCTGAACATGAACTGGTGGTTCAC
>JANNKS010000659.1:0-19615 GCA_031396425.1 Rhizobacter sp.
GACGATGACGTGGCGGCGCAACTGCGCGCCGCCCGCCAGGCGGGCTACCAGGACGGTTACCGGGACGGCCTGGTCGCCCTGGAAGGTTTCAAACAGAGCTTCGCGAGCCAGAGCACGGCGCAGATCGGCGCGTTGCTGGAGGCGGTCGGCAGCCAGCTCGATGCGCTGCAGCAGCAGATGGCCAGTGCGCTCACCGATTCAGCCACGCGGCTCGCGCAGCAGATCGTGCGCAGCGAGCTGAGCACCCGGCCCGAGCTGGTGGCCAGCGTCGCGCAGCAGGCGCTCGAGGCGCTGATGCTGAGCGCACGCCACATCACGCTGCGCATCCACCCGCAGGACCAGGCGCTGGTGGCGCAGGGTGCGGGCGACACACTCACGGCGCGCGGTGCGCGCCTGATCGCCGATGCTTCGGTGCAGCGCGGCGGCTGCCTGATCGAATCGGACATCGGTTCGGTCGACGCCAGCATCGAATCGCGCTGGCGCCGCAGCGTTGCGGCATTGGGCAGCGAGCAGCCCTGGGACAGCCCGGACATCGGTACGCAAGCCGTGCAGCCCGAAGGCGACCTGCCTGCGGACCCGCCCGCCGACCCTGCGCAGCCCGCATGACCATGGCGAGCAACGACACCCACGACATCGCGCCGAAATGGGCGCGCTTCCTCGACGACCTGCGCAACTTCGCGGCTGAACCGGTCACGCTCGAAACGCAGGGTCAGCTGGTTCGCGTCAAGGGCCTGGTGCTCGAAGCGGCCGGGCTGCGCCTGCCGGTCGGCTCGGTGTGCGAGATCGCGCAGACGGGCGCGGCCGCCGAACATGGCCCGGTGCTGGCCGAGGTGGTGGGCTTTTCCGGGGACCGCGCCTACCTCATGCCCACCGGTGACATTCATGGCCTGACCAGCGGCGCACGCGTCACACCGCGCGCTTCGCCGGTGGTGCCGCTGCGCCTGGGCCATTCGCAGCACCCCTGGCGGCGCAGCGAAGACCGCACGCTGCACCTGCCGGTCGGCGCGGGCCTGCTGGGCCGGGTGGTCGACGCCCACGGCGAACCGATGGACCGGCTCGGGGCGCTGCAGCAGGTGCACAAACACCCGCTGATCCGCCGCCCGATCAATCCGATGGACCGCGCGCCGGTGCGCCAGCCGCTGGACACCGGTGTGCGCGCGATCAACGCGATGCTCACGATCGGCCGCGGCCAGCGCATCGGCCTGTTCTCCGGCACCGGCGTGGGCAAGTCGGTGCTGCTGGGCATGATGGCGCGCTTCACCGCCGCCGACGTGATCGTGCTGGGCCTGATCGGCGAACGCGGGCGCGAGGTGAAGGAGTTCATCGAAGACATCCTGGGCGAGGACGGTCTGCGCCGCTCGGTGGTGGTGGCCGCGCCCGCCGACGCGCCACCGCTGGTGCGGCTGCAAGGGGCCCACTACGCGACCGCGATTGCGGAAGACTTTCGCGACAGCGGCAAGCATGTGCTGCTGCTGATGGATTCGCTGACGCGTTTCGCGATGGCGCAGCGCGAGATCGCGCTGGCGATCGGCGAGCCACCGGCCACCAAGGGCTACCCGCCGAGCTGTTTTGCCAAATTGCCCCAGCTGGTCGAGCGCAGCGGAAACGGGGTCGTGGGGGGTGGTTCGATCACGGCCTTCTACACCGTGCTGACCGAAGGCGACGACCCGCAGGACCCGATTGCCGATGCGGCGCGCGGCATCCTGGACGGCCACATCGTGCTGGCGCGCGAGCTCGCCGAGGCGGGCCACTTTCCGGCCATCGACGTGGAGCGCTCGGTCTCGCGTGTCATGAACAACGTTGCGACGCCGGCGCATCTCGAAAGCGCACGGCGCCTGCGCCAGCTGCACGCGAAATACCAGAAGGCGCGCGACCTGATCCAGCTCGGGGCCTACAGCCCGGGCAACGACGCCGACCTGGACGTGGCGGTGCGCCTGCACGAACCCATCGACGCGATGCTGCAACAAGACATGAACCAGAGCGCCGACCTGTCCGAAAGCATTGCCGCCCTGAGGCGCGTGCTCGCGCTCTGACCGATCCACAGAGCACCCACGCATGGAATCCCTGCAACTCCTGCTGAAGCACGCCGAAGAAGAGCGCGACCGCGCGCTGGGCGCATTCCAGCTCGCGAACGCCAACCAGCTCGCCGCCGAGGCCCAGCACGAGCAGCTGCTGGGCTATCGGCGCGACTATGAAGCGCGCTGGCAGGGCCAGTTCAGCCAGCAAGGCCAGATCGAACTGGTGCGCTGCTACCACGCCTTCATGTTGCGTCTGGACCAGGCGGTGCAACACCAGCAGGCAACCCGGCAACACGCCGCGGCGCGCCTGGACGAAGCGAGCGCCACCCTGCGCGAACGCGAGATCCGGGTCGCTTCGGTGCGCAAACTGATGGCGCGGCGCCACCAGCGCGAGTTCAGCGAACAGGCGCGTCGCGAGCAGAAGCTCAATGACGAGCGCGGCGCGCGGCTGGTGCAGGACAGCGCGTTTCCACACGGCATGGCGTCGACGTACTGACGGCATCGCCAATCACACCGACCTACATGCAAACCATCGATGTACTCGCCCCGGTTGTCTCGGCCGGCCCGTCGGCGGGGAACAGCGCTGCGCCGGGCCGCCCCGCGCCGGCCGCGGACCGGCTGTCGTTCGCGCAGCATCTTGAACACAGACAGGACGTGCTCGCGCCGGCAGGCAGGCGCGGCGAACGGGTCGCACCGGGCAGCGGGCCTGGCGCCCGCCTCGCCCCGCCCGTCGGGTTGAACGGCGGGTTGGACACCGAAGCTCCGCGCACCGCTGGCCGCTTCGAAGCCGGCGCAACCCTCACCGCCGACGCCCCCCCAGGCGGTGTGCAGGAGCTTCTGGCGCAATTGCACGGCGAGCAGCGCAAGGCGCCGGGCGACGACCCCTTGCTGCACCCGGACAGGCCGGTACGCTTGCCTCCCGGGACGGCCGACGAGGCGCACGCTGCAGTGGCAGGGGCCCAACCCGGACTGAGCGTTCCGCCGCTGCCGTCGGAGCAGCGCCCGACATCCGTGGCGCCCGCTGGCGCCGGGCAATCATCGGTCGCGCGCGCCCTGTCGGGCCGCACCGTCGCAGCGTCGATTCCCTCCCCTTCAGCAACCGAACCGGCGCGTGTCGGCGTGCCCGAACCGAAGCCACCCGCCGCTTTGGCGCTCGCGTCCGGCAGTTCTGCCGCTGATCCGGGTGCCGGCCCGCGGCGATTGCCGAAGGCCGGCCTGAACAGAGCTGGCACACCGGGCAGCGGCGCGCATGAGCCGGCTGCCGTGAATCCGGACGACAGGGCTGTTCTGCCAAGCCACGAACAACGCACGGCAAGAACAGGACCGCAGCGGGGCGACGCCACGCGGGCCCAGCTGCACGGCAGCTCGTACGAAACGAGCGGCGATGCAGGCGCTGCACCGGTTTCGGCCGGCATCGAAACCGGGCCGGCGACTGCCGCCGCCGATGCCGCGCGAGGCCCCGAGTTCGGGTCAACTTCACCTGCGACCTCAAGCGCCACGTCGGCCGCCGCAACAGCGCCGCAGCCGGACGCGGCGACGCTCGCGCTGCTGGCCGGCGCCGCACCGCCGGGTGCGGCGGCGAACCCGATCGCAAGCCCCATCGCTCCAGCAACCATCACCGAATCAGCTCGCACCGCATCCACCACCACGGTATCGGGTCCGGCCGTTGCGGCGGCGCTGCGCGAGGGGCGTGCTGAAGCCCCCACCGCGCTCGGACGGCGCACCTCCAGTGCGGCCGGGGCCGAATCCAGCCCGGTCGACGCGGGCGCGCATGAGTCGTCGACTGAGCCGGCGCTGGCGCGAGGTGCGCCACCGACCGGCCATGACCGGGAACCACCTACCGCAGCGCCAGCCAAGGACCCTGCCGCGCTGGGTGCCGACGCGGCGCGCAGCATTCCGGAAAGCGCGGGGTCACGCCCGGTTGGCGAACGCGTGGAGGGGGCCGGACCGGCCGCCCCGTCGCCGCCGGTGGTGACACCGCCCGCGTTGCTCGGCGGCAGCGACCCGCTGCGCGCTTCAGCGTTGCCGCTCGACGTGGCACTGCCGGTGCCGGTGGGCTCGGCCCACTTCCGCGAAGCGCTGAATGTGCAGGTCAGCGTGCTCGCGCGCGACGGCGTGCACCACGCCGAGTTGCACCTGAACCCTGCCGACATGGGGCCGCTGTCGGTGCAGATCACGCTCGACGGCCAACAGGCGCAGGTGCACTTCGGCAGCGATTCGGCCGTGACGCGCCAGATCGTCGAAAGCGGCCTGCCCTCGCTCGCCGCAGCGCTGCGCGACGCGGGCCTGACGCTCAGCGGCGGGGGTGTCTCGCAACACGCGCACGGCCAACGCCAGACGGCGCGTCAGTCGCCAACCCGGTCTGAGGATGGGCCGCCTGCGACCGAAGCGGACGCACGCAGCGTGCGCACGCTGCGCCTGCCCGCGGGCCGCCTGGACACCTACGCCTGAGCGGGTTCCGGCCGCGCGAAGGCGAGCGCAGGCGCTCGCGCCAGCCGCACGGATAGCCCGGAAAACCTCCGCTTATCGATGCTTGCCGGCGCGGGCCGGTTTCCATAATGGCCCAACACTCCGCTGTGCCATCGGCCCAGCGTATTGATCCGTTCGCCCTCGAGGAGCCCCCATGTCCGACGCCGCACCCGCCGCTGCCGCCGAAGCCCCGCCCAAGAAGAGCAAGAAGAAGCTCATCATCATCGTGGCGGCGGTGCTGTTGCTCGGCGGCGGCGGGGGCGGCGCGTTTTTCTACATGAAGCAGAAGGCGGCCGCTGCGGCTGCGGCGGCCGCCGCCGAAGACGGCGACGAAGCGCCAGTGGCACATGCGAAGGCCAAGGCGAAAGACGCGCCCGCCAAGCCGACCTACGTGCCGCTGGACGCCTTCGTCGTGAACCTGGCCGACAAGGAAACCGATCGATTCGCGCAGATCGGCATCACGCTGCAGGTGGACGACTCGAAGGTCGCCGACGACATGAAGACCTACATGCCGTCGTTGCGCAACGGCATCCTGATGATCCTGGCGCACAAGAGTTCCGAGGAACTGCTGCGCCGCGACGGCAAGGAACAGCTCGCCGCAGAGGTGATGCGCGCCGCCGCGCTGGCGCTGGGCATCGAACTCGAGGATGAAGACGCCGATGAAAGCCAAGGCAAGTCGGCCAAGAAGGTCTCGCAGGACGAGGACGACGAAGACACGCCGAAGAAGCCGAAGAAGAAGAAAAAGAAGAAGAAGCCGGTGCACAACCCGATCACGCATGTGCATTTCTCGAACTTCATCATCCAGTGAACGTCTCCGGGCCCGACGCGTGACCGAACGAGCATGAATCAGCAGATCCTGTCGCAAGACGAAGTCGATGCCCTGCTCCAGGGCATCACAGGCGAAAGCCAGAAGCTCGACAAGGAAGTCGCGCCAGTCGACGGCATTCGCGACTACGACCTGGCCAGCCAGGAACGCATCGTGCGTGGGCGCATGCCCACGATGGAGATCATCAACGAGCGCTTCGCCCGCAATGTGCGCATCGGCCTGTTCAATTTCATCCGCAAGAGCCCCGAGGTGTCGATCGGCGGCATCAAGGTGCAGAAGTACAGCGCCTTCCTGCGCGACATCGTGGTGCCCACCAACTTCAACATCGTCGCGGTGCGCCCGCTGCGCGGCGCGGGCATGATCGTGTGCGAACCCAGCCTGGTGTTCGCCGTCATCGATTCGCTGTTCGGCGGCGCCGGCAAGTACCACACGCGCATCGAGGGGCGCGACTTTTCACCCACCGAGATGCGCATCATCCAGCGCCTGGTGGACGTCATCATCACCGAGTACAAAAAGGCCTGGGCCGGCATCTATCCGCTCGAGCTGGAGTACCAGCGCTCGGAAATGCAGCCCCAGTTCGCGACGATCGCCACGCCCGGCGAAATCGTCGTGGCGACTTCGTTCACGCTGGAGATCGGCGACACCTCGGGCACGATCCACTTCTGCGTTCCGTACGCCACGCTCGAACCGATACGCGATGTGCTGTTCTCCAGCATGCAAGGCGATTCGAACGAACCCGACCGGCGCTGGCTCAACCTGCTGAAGACGGAAATCCAGTCCGCCGAGCTGGAGCTGGTCGCCGAGCTGGCCACCGCGCCGGCCACGGTGGAACAGCTGCTGTCGTTCAAGCCCGGCGACTTCATCGAGCTCGACCTGCGGCCCAACATCGAAGTCAAAGTGTCGGGCGTGCCGATCCTCGAATGCCACTACGGCACCTCCAACGGCCGCTACGCCCTGAAGGTCGATCAACTGTTGACCAGCTCGTCCCTGAGCTGGCTGGGAGCAAACAATGAGCTCTGAAAACGAAGCCGCAGCCGCCCCCGCGGCGCCGGACGCGATGGCCGACGAATGGGCCGCCGCACTCGCCGAATCGAAGCCGGACGGCGCCACGGCGGCGCCCACCGCCGTGGAACAGGTGGCGCCGGTGTCATTCGCCAATCTCGGCCCGGGCGGTGCGCCGGCGGCGGGCAACGACATCAACATGATCCTGGACATCCCCGTGCAGTTGACGGTGGAGCTGGGCCGCACCCGCATTCCGATCAAGCACATCCTGCAGCTCGCGCAGGGCTCGGTGGTGGAGCTGGAAACGATGGCCGGTGAGCCGATGGACGTGCTCGTCAACGGCTACCTGATCGCCCAGGGCGAGGTGGTGGTGGTGAACGACAAGTTCGGCATCCGGCTGACCGACATCGTCACGCCCTCTGAACGCATGCGCCGCCTGAGCCGGAGCTGAGCGTTTTGGCCTCGACTGCGTTCACGTCAGCGCTGTGGTTCCTCGCCGTGGTGGCGATCATTCCACTCGCACTGTGGCTGCTCAAGCGCACACCGCTCGGCGCCGGCGCCGGTTCAGGCGCGGCCGGCGCATTGCGCCACGTGGCCGCCCTGCCCCTGTCGCCCAGCCAGCGCATCGTCACGGTGGAGGTCGGCAGCGGCGAAGAGCGCCGCTGGCTGGTGCTGGGCGTCACGCCGCAGGCCATCACGACGCTGCACACGATGGCGGCGCAGGGCGAAGTGCCGAGCACCGACGCGGCGCCACCCGGATTTGCAGCGTTGCTCTCGCGCCTGCGCAAAGACGCCGGGGCCTCGACATGACCGGCGCCGTGCGGCGCAGGAGCGGGACGAGACGCGACGGGGTGGCGCGCGCGGTGGTGTCGGGGCTGTCTGCCGCGTTGCTGCTGCTTGCGCTGTTGCCCATGAACGCCTGGGCCCAGGCCGCAGCCGGCGCGAACCTGCCGCTCGTGATCGGCCAGGGCGCGGGCGGTGCGAGCTACTCGGTGCCGATCCAGACCTTGCTGTTCTTCACCGCGTTGAGCTTTTTGCCTGCGGTGCTGTTGCTGATGACGGGCTTCACGCGCATCGTGATCGTGCTGTCGCTGCTGCGCCAGGCGATCGGCACGCAGGCCGCGCCGCCGAACCAGGTGATCGTGGGCTTGAGCCTGTTCCTCACCTTTTTCGTGATGGGCCCGACGCTCGACAAGGTCTACGCCGACGCCTACCAGCCCTTCGCTGCCAACAAAATCGCGTTCGACGAAGCGCTCAAGCGGGGCGAGATTCCGATGCGCGAATTCATGCTGCGCCAGACGCGCCAGGCCGACGTGGCGCTGTTCGCCAAGCTCGCGAAGGTGGACGCGTCGGTGAAATCGGCCGAGGTGCCGTTCAAGGTGCTGGTGCCGGCGTTCGTGACGAGCGAACTCAAGAGCGCGTTCCAGATCGGCTTCCTGATCTTCATTCCGTTCCTCGTCATCGACATGATCGTCGCGAGCGTGCTGATGAGCCTGGGCATGATGATGTTGAGCCCGGTGCTGGTGGCGCTGCCCTTCAAGTTGATGCTTTTCGTGCTGGCCGACGGCTGGAACCTGTTGCTGGGTTCGCTGGCGGCCAGTTTTTCGAGTTGAGGCGCAGTGCCTGCTGCGCGCCAGACCGCAACCACCCCCACCCTCGACGCATGGACCCGCAACAAGTATTCGGCTTCGGCCAGGAAGGCCTGCACCTGCTGCTGATGGTGGCCGCGCCGATGCTGCTGACGGTGCTCGCCGTGGGCCTGCTGGTCAGCATCTTCCAGGCGGCCACTCAGATTCACGAGGCCACGCTGTCGTTCGTGCCGAAGATGATCGCCGCCGTGGCGGTGCTGGTCGTGGCCGGCCCGTGGATGCTGACCACGCTGGTGGACTATCTGCAGCGCACCTTGCAGAACATCCCGAACGTGGTGGGTTGAAACGGCGCGCGCAGCGCCCACACCCGCAGGCGGCTCGCACCCGGCACGATGGTTCAGTTTTCCGAAGCCCAGTTTCTCGCCTGGATCAGCCCGCTGATCTGGCCGTTCGTGCGCGTGCTTGCGCTGCTGGGCAGCATGCCGGTGCTCGGGCAGCGCAATGTGCCGATGCGCGTGAAAGTGGCGCTGGCGCTGTTCATCACGGTGTGCGCGCAGGCCTCGCTGCCGGTCATTCCGATCGTGCCGCTGGACTCGTCGCTGGCGCTGATGGTGCTGGTTCAACAACTCCTCATCGGTGTGTCGCTCGGCTTCGCGGTGCGCATCGTGTTCGCCGCAATCGAATTCGCAGGCGAGCTGGCCGGCTTGCAGATGGGCCTGAATTTCGCGATGTTCTTCGACCCCACCAGCGGCGGGCAGGTGACGGCGGTGAGCCGGTTCTTCAGCACCACCGTGAGCTGGTTGTTCATCGTGATCAATGCCCACCTGCTGTTGATCGCGGCGGTGGTGCAGAGCTTCTACTCGTTCCCGGTCAGCGACGCGCCGTTCGCATTCCTGCGCGCCACCCAGCCACAGGTGTGGGGCGCCGAGATCTTTTCACTCGGGCTGTGGATCGCGCTGCCGCTGTTGGCGATGCTGCTGTTCGTCAACCTGGTGCTGGGCGTCATTTCGCGCGTCGCGCAGCAGATGAACATCTTTGCCATCGGCTTTCCGATCACGCTGGGCGTGGGCCTGGCGGGCGTGTTGCTGACCTTGCCGCTGCTGCAACTGCCCATGACGCTGGCGCTGGAGCGCATGCTCGCGCAATTTCAGTAGTCCACAACAAGCACTGTCATGCCGGCGAACGCCGGCACCCACTCGTCCCGGTCAACCTGCCCACTTCGAGTTCCCCTCGGACTGCGGGGTCTGCTGCAATGACCCGTGCCTACTGCCCCACCAGCCCGTGGCGGATCGCGTACACGGTCATCTCGGAGTTGTTCGCCAGGGCGAGCTTTTCCAGCACCCGCGCGCGGTACACGCTGACCGTCTTGGGGCTGAGCATCAGCTCAACCGCGATGTCCGACAGGCGCCGGCCGGACGCAATCAGCACCAGCGTTTGCAGTTCGCGGTCACTGAGTTTTTCGTGCGGATTCTCGGTCTGCGGAGTGGTCAGGCTTTCGACAAGCATCTGCGCCATTTCGGGCGTGACGTACTTGCGCCCCTGAGCCACGGTGCGCACCGCGGTGACGATGAGCGCCGGGTCACCGCCCTTGTTGACGTAGCCGAACGCGCCGGCGCGCAGCGCGCGGATCGCGTACTGGTCTTCGGGGAACATCGACAGCACCAGCACGCGCATCGTGCTGCCCTCGTCTTTCAGCGCATGCAGCACGTCCAGGCCGCTGCGCCCGGGCAGGTTGATGTCGAGCACCAGCACGTCGCAGCTGGTGCGTCGCAGCAGCTCTCGCAGTTCGCCGTAGTCGCCGGCTTCGCCGACCACTTCGATGTCGGACGCGTCGCACAAGGTGTCGCGCACGCCGCGCCGGATCAGTGCATGGTCGTCGCAAAGAATCACGCGGATCATGGCCCCGTCCTCGCAAGCCCGGCGTCATTCATCTGAAGGCATGGCTTCATGCTCACAAGTCACCCCAGCGGCTCGGGTCGGCGTTCTTGGCCCGGCTCTTCGCGGCACTGCCCGTCGGTTGGGCGCCCTGCAAGGGCACCGACAGAATCAGCGTCGTGCCGCTCGTGCTGCTGCTCAGGTCGATCCAGCCACCCACCGTGCGCGCGCGTTCGTGCAGGCCGCGAATGCCGAACGACTGCGCCTTGGCCAGGTCGGCGGGGCTCAAGCCGCGGCCGTTGTCGCTCACCTCGAGCGACAGCACCTTGCCGGCAAGCGAGAGGTCGATGCCGACCTGGGTCGCCTGGGCGTACTTGGTGATGTTGGTCAACGCCTCCTGCGCGACGCGGTACGCCACCAGGCCGACGCCCACCGGCAGTGCGGGCAGTTTCTCGGGCGTGCGCAGCTGGCAGGTGACGCCGGTGCGCTTCTCGAAGCGTGCCGCAATCCACTGCAGCGCCGGCACCAGGCCCTGCTCGAGGATCGCCGGGCGCAGGTTGTGCATGATGCGCTGCGACGCCTCGATCGCGTGCGACACGGTCTCGAGCGCCGCGCCGACCCGCGCAGGCACTTCGGTCGACGCCGGGTGGCGCGTGATCCAGGCGAGCTCGAACTTCAGCGCCGTGAGCGAGCCACCGACGTCGTCGTGGATTTCGCGCGCAATCGCCGCACGTTCCTGTTCGATGCTGGTCTGCAGGTGCTGCGCCAGCTCGCTCAGGCGCTGTTTGGACGCCGTCAGTTCTGCTTCGGAGCGGATCCGTTCACGGCGCGTGACGCTGGCCTCGATCGCATTGAGCAGTGCCGGCACCAGGCGCGACAGGTTGCCCTTGCGCACATAGTCGCTGGCGCCATTGCGCATCGCCTCGACCGCCGTTTCCTCGCCGATCTCGCCCGACACGATGATGAACGGAATGTCGCGCCGGCTCGCTTTCAGCAGATCGAGCGCGAGCAGGCCGGAAAACCCGGGCAGGTTGTAGTCGGACACGACCGCGTCCCAGTCTTTCTGGATCGCCGCGAGGAATTCCGCCTCCGAATCGATGCGGGTCGACTGCACGCGCAGGCCGCCCTTGTGCAGGTGCGCAAGCAGCAACACATGGTCGAGGTCGGAATCTTCGAGGTGGAGCAGGCGCAGTTCGCGCACAACGGGTGTTTTCATGGGATATGAAGTATGCCGCCTCCGACGCACCCGCCTGGCGGGCCAGCCGACACGGGCCGGCCGGCGCTGTCATTCGCGCTTCAGCGTCACCGCCAGGCTGGCGGGCTCGGTCGACTTGTTGCTCCACATCCAGCAATAGTCCTGCGCTGTCCTGGCGTTCAGCGTGTTCCGGCCTTTCGCCACGGCGCTGAGCCGGGATGCGTACATCACCTTCTCGCCCAGGTGGTAGTGCACGTTGAAGTGAAGCCGTGTGTCGGACGCGAATTCCCAGCGCACCTTCAGCCCCGCGGGCAGCCTGCCGCAGAGTTCGACGAACTGACCCGGGGCGACGCGGGTTTCGTGCACGAAGCGGCCTTCGCCGGACCACTGGATGTCGATCACTTCGGCGCCGGCGGCTTGCGCGGGCAGCAGCGCGGCCAACAGCAAGCTGCCAATGACAAGAATTGGATTCATCCGGTAAACACTCCAGCCATCATGGGGTCATCGTTGGGCAGTCCATCGATCAGTCTATTGGAACGCAACGACGGAGGTGACACCCGTCGTCGCCGTTGTGACCTTGAGCATTGAAGCGCCGTGCGCGAACCGTTTCCAGGGCCGGTTGCACGACAGCGACTCTGGTCGAAGTGCTGGCGCCAGCCGCGCCAACGGCACGGGTCCACGGCCATGCCATTGACCTGCGTTGATGCAAATCAACCTTGCCGGATGCTGATTGGCATAGGCTGAAGCACAGAATGAAGGTCCGACGAGTCACCATGTTCCGCCAACGCAAACAACTTCGCCGCTGGGCAACCCGCTTGCTGTGCGTGTGGTTGTTCGGCGTCGCAGCCGGGGTCGCCAACGCTTGCCTGGGCCCCAGCCTGGACGAACTGGGTGCACTTCAATCTGCGGCCGGCATCGCGGTGGCTGGGGCGCACGGCAAACATGCAGCGCAGCCAGGCGACGCTCATCACGGCACACCGCAGTCGCCGCATGCAGGCGACCTCGATCACGGGGGCACCCTCAGCAAGTCGAATTGCCAGGATTTCTGCGACAAGTCGA
Source organism: Rhizobacter sp. (assembly GCA_031396425.1). GTDB lineage: Bacteria > Pseudomonadota > Gammaproteobacteria > Burkholderiales > Burkholderiaceae_C > JAEMQF01. Next base: position 12,034 of record JANNKS010000659.1, read on the forward strand.
CTGTTTGGATTCCACCGTTGAAGTCGGCCCTCGACGATGGCGGCGGGAAGTTGCTGGCTCCCCCAGCAGTTTCGACCGCGTTTCCAGTTCCGCACCCCGCACCGCAACATGCTTTGCTGCGGCACCCAGACGGCGCGCTTGCGCCGCCGATACCGATCGCATTCCTCCGCTTGACGCTATAGCGCCTGGCACTGGCAGACGGCGCCCGCCAGCTCTGACCAGTGCCCCTGCGCCTGCCAGGCGTCGCCATCTGTCGATGGCGCGACGAGTGAAGCGCTCCCTGACCCAGTTCGCGTCTGACGCGCCATCGGCGCGCAGGCCGATCCACAGCAACCTCATCCTTCAAGGAGTTCACAGCCATGACCACGACCCGCATTCTTTCAATTGCCTTTCTTGTGACGTCGATCGCGCTGAGCGCCGCCGCCCAGGACCGCCCGGCAGCCCCCGCTCCCGCCCCCATGGCGGGCGCCTCGATGCCGCAGGACTGTGCCAAGACGATGGCCCGACACGACCACGGTGCCGAAAGGAACGCACCGAGGGCAAAGTCCGCGGCCGGCCCCTGTGCACCTGCCGCCGCCGCATCGGCGCCAAAGGCGAAGCTCAGGCATGACCACGCCAAGTTCCACAAGAACCAGTGATCGGACGCGCCGCATCGCCGCAATGGCGCAAGGTGCCTCCCCATGAGCCCACTTCACCATCAGAACCAACCGCGGCGCGGCGGCGGCGATGGGCGCGGGCGAGGCCTGGCCGGCATTCGCGCAGCGGGGTTCCCCCGTGGCCATTGAGCGAACGATGCGCGCACTGCTGTTGGCTGCGCTGCTGGGCGCCGGCCTGGCCGGCCCGGCACCGGCCCAGGAGAACGCTCTTGGGTCGAATGTGCTGGGCCTGCTTGAGTACGCACGGGCACAGAGCCCGGAACTCGCCGCGATGCGACACGAGGCCGACGCTGCAGCCCAGCGTGTGCAGCCTGCAGGCGCGCTGCCCGATCCGGTGCTGCGCGTCGAGCTGATGAACATCAGCGAGTGGGTCAATGAGACCTCACGCAGTCTGCTGCCATGGCGCCTTGGCGAGACGAAGTATACGCTCATGCAGACGCTGCCCGGCTGGGGCAAACGTGATCTGAAGCGCGATGCGGCTGCGGCTGATGCAAGGCAGGCGAGTGCACGCATCGGCGCCGGCTGGGCCGAGCTCGCATCACGCATCAAGGCCACTTACGCGGAGTACTACCGGGCTGCCGGCAATGAGCGGCTGACGCGCGAGGTGCTCGACCTGATGTCGCGGCTGGAACAGATCGCTCAGGCCCGTTACTCCGGCGGCCTCGTGGCCCAGCAAGACGCGATCCGCGCGCAGCTCGAACAAACGGCAATGCGCTCCGAGCTGATTGCGCTCGACAACGAAAAACGCCAGCTGCGGGCACGCATGAATACGCTGCTGGCGCGCGATGGGGCCGCAGCGCTGGCCGAGCCACGACAGATTCGTCCATTGCCGACGCTGGCCACGACGGACGCGTCTGCGCTCGTGGAGCGGGCGCGCGCCGGCAATCCCGCGCTGCAGGCCGAGCAGGCGCGCCTGGCCGCTGCGCAAAAGAGCCGTGACCTCACGCTTCGCAACCGCAGTCCTGACTTCCTGGTCGGCGTGTCGCCGACCCAGTTGAGATCGCGCATCACGTCCTGGGGGTTGATGCTGGAAGTGAACATCCCGCTGCAGCAAGAGTCGCGCCGCTCGCTGGAACAGGAGGCCGAGGCGATGGTCAGCGCCGCGCGCTCCCGCAGCGACGCCTTGTCGTACCAGTTGCTCGGCGAAATGTCCGGCCAACTCGCCGCATTCGACGCCGCGCGGCGCACCGAGGCGCTGATCAAGACGCAGTTGCTTCCGCAGTCGGAGTTGAGCCTGCAGTCTGCACTGGCTGCCTACGAGAGCGGCAAGGTTGACTTCGCAACACTGCTCGACGCCCAGCGGCAGATCCGCAAGGCGCGGCAAGACCTTCTCAAAGCCGAGGTCGACGCGCAGATGCGCCTGGCCGACATCGAACGCATTCTGGGAGAGGACCTGTGAAGACTACAACGACGGTGCTCGCGAGTTCTTTTGCGTTGGCTCTGCTCGGCGCAGTGGGCGCGGGCAGCTATTGGCTCGGCGCGCGCTCGCCGGCTCAGGCGCGCGGCCAGGCCGCTGCTGCTGCGCCTGCCGCGGCGGCGAGCCAGCAACGCAAGCTGCTGTACTACCGCAACCCGATGGGCCTGGCCGACACCTCGCCGACGCCGAAGAAAGACCCGATGGGGATGGACTATGTCCCGGTCTTCGACGGCGAAGACGGCGATGCGGGAGCCGGGCCGGCCTCGGCCAATCAGATCCGCATCAGTACCGAGAAGGTGCAAAAGCTGGGCGTGCGCACCGAGGTCGCCAGCATGCGTTTGCTCGGCAGGACGGTGCGCGCCGCGGGGCGCATCGAGCCCGACGAGCGGCGCATGTTCACGATCTCACCGAAATTCGAGGGTTATGTTGAACGCCTGCACGTCAATGTGACCGGCCAGCCAGTGAGCAAGGGGCAACCGCTGTTCGAGGTCTACAGCCCCGAACTCGTTTCGGCGCAGCGTGAGTACGCCATCGCCGTGCAGGGCATGCAGGCGATGAAGGACGCTGGGCCCGACGCGCAGGCCAGCATGAAACAACTCGCCGAGTCCGCCCTGGTGCGGCTGCGCAATTGGGACTTCTCGCCCGAGCAGGTGGCGGCGCTGGTGGGAAGCGGTCAGGCCAGCCGCACGATCACGTTCCGCTCGCCGGTGTCAGGCCTCATCACCGAGAAGAAGGCTGTACAGGGCATGCGGTTCATGCCAGGGGAAGCGCTCTACCAGGTGACCGATTTGTCCGCCGTCTGGGTGGTGGCCGACGTGTTCGAGCAGGACATTGCGCTGGTCAAGGCCGGCGCCATGGCGAAGGTGAAGATCAACGCCTACCCGAATCAACTGTTCGAGGGCCGGATCACCTACATCTACCCCACCATGAAGGCGGAAACCCGCACGGTGGCCGTGCGCGTGGAGCTGGCCAATTCGCACCACCTGCTCAAGCCCGCGATGTTTGCGCAGCTCGAGTTGGCGGTGGGAGGCAAGGCGCCGGTGCTCACCGTGCCCGACTCGGCCGTGATCGACAGCGGGACGAGGCGCATCGTGCTCGTGCAGGTCATGGAGGGGCGCTTCGAGCCGCGTGAGGTCGAACTGGGCGGACGGACGGAGAACTACGCCGAGGTGCTCAAGGGCGTGCAGGAAGGTGAACAGGTGGTCGTGGCCGCCAACTTCCTCATCGATGCCGAGAGCAATCTGAAGGCTGCCATTGGCGGCCTGGGCGGGCACGGGGGTCACGGCAGTGCAGCCCAGGGTTCGGAAGTGGCCGTGCAGGCCGTGCAGGCCGGGCGCGCCGCACCGCCCGTGCTCGCCGGCAACAAGCCCGCTGGAACCACGATGCCGGCCGCGCCGGCGCCGGGCGCCGGCCAAGGCACCCACAGCCGGCACTGACGCGAGAACGCCATGCTGGCCAAAATCATCGAATGGTCGGGCAGGAACCCGTTTCTGATCCTGCTCGCTTGCCTGTTCGTCGTGGTCGGCGGTGTCGTCGCCGTGATGAAGACGCCGCTCGACGCGCTGCCTGACTTGTCGGACGTGCAGGTCATCGTCTACACCGAGTACCCCGGCCAGGCGCCGCAGGTCGTGGAAGACCAGGTGACGTACCCGCTCACCACCGCGATGCTCGCGGTGCCGAAGTCCAAGGTCGTGCGCGGCTTCTCGTTCTTCGGCGCTTCGTTCGTCTACATCATCTTCGAGGACGGCACCGACATCTACTGGGCGCGCAGCCGGGTCTTGGAGTACCTGAACTTCGCCTCCAGCCGCTTGCCCAAAGGCGTGTCGCCGTCGCTCGGGCCGGACGCCACCGGGGTCGGCTGGGTCTACCAGTACGTGCTGCTGGCCAAGAATAAGTCGTTGGCTGAATTGCGCACCATCCAGGACTGGTACGTGCGCTATCAGCTCACGAAGGCGCCCGGGGTGGCCGAAGTGGCCTCGATCGGCGGCTTCGTGCAGACCTACCAGGTCACGGTCGACCCGCTCAAGCTGCGCACCTTCGGCATCCCGCTGTCCAAGGTGTCGCAGGTGATCCGCGACTCGAACCGCGACGTCGGCGGGCGCGTCGTGGAGATGGCCGAGACCGAGTACATGGTGCGCGCCAAAGGCTACCTGCGCGGCAAGGGCGACATCGAGGCGCTGGTGGTCAAGAGCGAGGGCGGCACGGCGGTGCTGATCCGCGACATCGCCCGCGTCGAGCTGGCGCCGGACGAACGGCGCGGCCTGACCGAGCTGAATGGCGAAGGCGAGGTGGTGGCGGGCATCGCGATGGCGCGCTACGGGCAGAACGCGCTCGAGGTCATCCACAACCTCAAGATCAAGGTCACCGAAATCGCCGCCGGCCTGCCCGACGGCGTGACGATCGAAGCCGTCTACGACCGTTCCGACCTGATCCACCGCGCGATCGGGACCATCTCGCGCACGCTGATCGAGCAATTCGCCATCGTCGCGGCGGTCTGTGTCATCTTCCTGATGCACGTGCGCTCGGCCCTGGTGGCGATCGTGATGCTGCCGGTGGGGGTGTTGATCGCCTTCATCGCGATGCGCGCGCTGGGCATGAACTCGAACCTGATGAGCCTGGGCGGGATCGCGATCGCGATCAGCGAGATGGTCGACGCCGCCATCGTGATGACCGAGAACGCGCACAAGCACATCGCGCGCCTGAAGGCCGATCACAGCGCGCGCGAGCGCGCCGACGCGATCCTGGTGGCCTGCAAGGAGGTCGGGCCGGCGCTGTCCTTCTCGCTGCTGATCATCGCGGTGTCGTTCCTGCCGGTGTTCACGCTCGAAGCCCAGGAGGGGCGCATGTTCTCGCCGCTGGCCTACACCAAGACATTCGCCATGGCCGGTGCGGCGCTGCTGTCGATCACGCTGGTGCCGGTGCTGATGCTGCTGTTCATCCGCGGCAAGGTCAGGCCGGAAGCGAAGAACCCGCTGAACCGTTTTCTGATCTGGGTCTATCGCCCGATCATCGCCGCCGTCATGCGCTGGAAGAAAACGACGATCGCGCTGGCGCTGGTCGCTCTCGCCGCGTCGTACTACCCTGCCTCTCAACTGGGCAGCGAGTTCATGCCGACGTTGAACGAAGGCACGTTGCTCTACATGCCGGCGTCGCTGCCGGGCATGTCGATCACCAAGGCTGCGGAAGTCTTGCAAACGCAAGACAAGATTATCAAGAGCTTCCCTGAAGTGATCTCGGTGTTCGGCAAGGCGGGTCGCGCCAATACCGCCACCGACCCGGCGCCGGTGGAGATGTTCGAGACCGTCATCAACCTGAAACCGCAAGACGAATGGCGGCCGGGGATGACGACGGACAAGCTGATCGCCGAGATGGACAAGGCGCTGCAGTTCCCGGGCATCGCCAACGCCTGGACGATGCCGATCAAGGCGCGCATCGACATGTTGTCGACGGGCATCCGCACCCCGATCGGCATCAAGGTGTTCGGCAAGGACCTCGGCGAGATGGAACAACTCGCCAAGCAGATCGAGTCCGTCGTCAAGGCCGTGCCCGGCACCACGTCGGCGTTCGCCGAGCGGCTCACCGGCGGCAGCTACCTCAACATCGAGCCCGATCGCGAGCAACTGGCACGCTACGGCTTGTCGGTGGGCGAGCTGATGGAGGTGATCGGCACCGCGCTCGGCGGAGAGATGGTCACGACCACGGTGGAGGGCCGCGAGCGCTTCGGCGTGACGGTGCGCTACCCGCGCGAATTGCGCACCCACCCCGAGCAGATCGAGCGCGAGGTGCTGGTGCCCATCATGGGCGGCGCGTTTGTGCCGCTCGGCCAGGTGGCCAAAGTGCGTGTCGGGCGCGGCACGCCGGGCATCCGCACCGAGAACGCGCTGCTGTCGGCCTACATCTTCATCGACATCCGCGGCCGCGACATCGGCTCCTACGTGGCGGACGCGCGCCAGGCCGTGGCCGCGCAGGTGAAATTCCCGCCCGGCTACTACATCACCTGGAGCGGCCAGTTCGAGTACATGGAACGGGCGATCGAGAAGATGAAGATCGTGGTCCCGCTGACGGTGCTCACGATCTTCCTGCTGCTGTTCCTCAACTTCAAGCGCCTGACCGAGACCTTGATGGTCATGCTGTCGGTGCCGTTCGCACTCGTCGGTGGGGTGTGGTTGATGTGGGCGCTGGGCTACAACACCTCGGTCTCCGTGGCGGTGGGGTTCATCGGGCTGGCCGGGATCGCTGCGGAAACGGGCGTCGTGATGTTGACCTACATCGACCAGGCCTGGGAGGCCGCCAAGGCACGCTGCCGCGCCGAGGGGCGCGCACCCGAGACTGCCGATCTGTATGACGCGGTGATGGAAGGCGCGGTCGAGCGCGTGCGGCCGGTGATGATGACCGTGGTGGCATCCATGGTCGGGCTGCTGCCGATCATGTTGAGCAGCGGCACCGGCTCGGAGGTGATGCGCCGCATCGCGGCACCGATGGTCGGCGGCATGATCTCGACGACGCTGCTGACGCTCGGCGTGATCCCTGCGCTCTATGCACTCGTCAAGCAATGGCAACTTCGGCGCGCTTCGCGAAGCGCGTCGGCGCTGCCCCAGAACGTGGCGGTCGCCACGGGTGAGGCGTTATGACGCCTACCGCTTCACTGCACTTTGTCAACTTTGGAGAATCATCATGAGCATCAGTTCGAAATCGTCCCGGCGAATTGCAACGGTGGTGCTGTTGGGCCTTGTCTTGGCCGGCTGCGCCTCGGGCCCGAACGCCCCCTCACCCGACCTGACGCAGCGCATCGAGTTGGCGCGCACGCGTGGCGACCACGAGGCACTGGCCAAATATTACGACGGGGAAGTTGCCAAGGCCCGCGCCATTGCGGAGGACCATCGAAAGATGGCCAGGAGTTATCAAGGCAATCTTGCGGGCGGAAGGGGCGGCGCGAGCATGCCGGCCCACTGCAACGCGATCGTCAGCAAGAGCGAGGGCCTTGCCAAGGAGTACGACGGCATGGCCGCGGCCTACCGGAAACTGGCCAAGCAGGCTCAGGCTTGAGCCGCACGGCACGGCGATGGACTGGGTGCGGGCTGTTTGCATGAGAGTTTGAGAACCTCTCGGCGGCAGGCTTGATGCAGAACAGGCCGCCGCCGAATACCGGGAACCACCACCCACCGACTCATTCTCACCAGTTCCCCGCATGGGGTTCACCTGTTCGGCAATTCCACCGGAAAGCAAACCATGAAGTCCCTTCGAGTTTCCCTGGCCACGCTCATCGTGTCGGTCCTCGCAGCCTGCGGGGGTGGCGGTGGCGATAGCGGCGATCCCGCGCTCCAGGGGAGTGTCAGCGGCACGGTCACCAAGGGCCCCGTCAGCAACGCCACCGTCGCCGCCTTCGGCATCAGCGGCGGGCGTGCGGGGTCGCAGATCGGGATGGCGACGACCGACGCGAACGGGAACTTCACGATGACGATCGGTGGCTATGCCGGCCCGATGATGCTGCGGGTCAGCGGCGGGAGCT
>JANNKS010000720.1:0-3741 GCA_031396425.1 Rhizobacter sp.
GCCCGCCGCGTCCCTGCTGCAACCGGTGCATTGCACCACGTGACCGTACTTGAGCCGCACCTTGTTTCCGGGGAAGAGCCGGAAGTAGCCCTTTTCGGGCTGTTCCTGAAAGTCGTCGCGCTCGATCCACAGCTTGCGGCTGAAGGCGAATCTGCGCATGCCGCGCTCGGGCGCGGACGGATGCACCGGTGCCGAGCACGCGTCGAGCTCGAGCGTTCCCATCACCGCGTCCCAGTTCGTCAGCACCAGCTCCAGCGGGTCGAGCACCGCCATCGCGCGCGGCGCCTTCGGGTCGAGGTCTTCGCGCAGTGCAATGTCCAGGCTGGCGTAGTCGGTCCAGCCGCCTGACTTGCTGGTGCCGGCGCGTTCGCACATCTGCCGAATCGACTCGGGCGTGTAGCCGCGCCGGCGCAGGCCCACGAGCGTCGGCAAACGCGGGTCGTCCCAGCCCGCCACCACGCCGTCGTCGACCAGGCCCTTGAGCTTGCGCTTGCTGGTGATGACATGCGTGACGTTCAGGCGCGCGAACTCGTGCTGGTGCGGCAACTTGAAGATGTTCGGCGCGCGCGCATCCAGCGCATGCTGCAGCATCGGCGTGAACTGAACCGCCTCGCGCTTGAGCAGCGCGAAAAAAGCCGGCAGATCGTGCAACACCGCATCCGGCTGGCGGCCCCAGCGGCTGAACATCGCGCGCATCTCGGCCTCCGCAGCGCCGGTGAACAGTTTGTCGGCCAGGTTATGGCAGCGCAGTGCGAACTCCTTGCCGGCTTCGACGCCTTCCGCTTCGATCTGCTCGATCAGCCGGCGCGCCTGCGCGAAATGCGGTGCTCGCAGCGCCGGCACGATGCGCTCCAGCGTCCAGTCGTAGAACGGTCGCTGGTCTTCGAATTCCAGCGTGCAGATGCTGTGCGTGACGCCTTCCAGCGCGTCTTCGATCGGGTGCGCGTAGGCGTACATCGGATAGATGCACCAGGTGTCGCCGGTGTTGTGGTGGGTGGCGCGCTTGATGCGGTACAGCGTCGGGTCGCGCATGTTGATGTTGGGGTGCGCCATGTCGATGCGGGCGCGCAGCACGGCCGCGCCATCGGGCAGGGCGCCGTCGCGCATCGCGCGCAGCCGGGCCAGGTTGTCCTCGGGGCTGCGCTTCCGGTACGGGCTGTCCACGCCGGGCTTGCCGAAATCGCCGCGTGTTTCGCGCATCTGCTCGGGCGTCTGCTCGTCGACATAGGCGTGCCCGGTGTCGACAAGATGCTCGGCGGCGCGGTACATGAAATCGAAATAGTTGCTCGCGTGGTAGAGATGGCTGGTGCCGTTCGCGTACCAGTCGAAGCCCAGCCATCGCACCGCATCGAGGATGCCGTCGACGAATTCCTGCTCTTCCTTCTCGGGGTTGGTGTCGTCGAACCGCATGTGGCACACGCCGCCGTAGTCGCGCGCCAGGCCGAAGTTCACACAGATGCTCTTCGCGTGGCCGATGTGCAGGTAGCCGTTCGGCTCGGGCGGGAAGCGGGTGCGCACGCGCGCCCAATCGGTCGGGCCCGTGGCCTGGTGAGTGCCATCGCCGGGAGTGCCGGCGAAGTGGCGTCCCGAGTACGTGCCATGCGCCAGATCGCGTTCGATGATCTGGCGCAGGAAGTTGCTGGTTCGGGTTTCGGGCGCAGAGGAGGGCATGGACGGTGCGGTACAGGTATGGCGCAGGGTGCGCCAACCCCCCTCATTCTAGGAGGGCCGCCGCGCATTCCTGCAGGGAGCGGCAGCTCACCCGCCGATAATCGAGCGCAGCATGTTCGAACCCGTCACGATGGCCCGCCGCGCAGTGTTGTGGGCAGTCGCATTCTTGTGTCTGTTGGTGGGGCCTCGCCTGGCGCGCGCGCAGACAGCGGCCCCTGCCGACGCGGCGCCCGCGGCTGCGCCGGCTTCCACTGCACCGCAGGCAACGCGTGAGGCGGCACCGAACAAGCCGGCGCCGACCCAGCTGGCGCCGGTTGAGGTGCGCAGCAGCACGGTTGACGACACCCGGCTGCGCCGCCAATCCACCGCGGGCAAGATCACGGTGGGCCGCGACGAGATCGAACGTTACGGCGACAGCACCGTCGGTGACCTGCTCAAACGCCTGCCGGGTGTCACGATGCAAGGCCGCCCCGGGCGCGGCGGCAACATCCGCATGCGCGGACTGGGCAGCGGCTACACGCAGATCCTGCTCGATGGCGAACAAGTACCGCGTGGCTTCGACATCGACTCGCTCAGCCCCGAGCAGATCGAGCGCATCGAGATCCAGCGTGCGCCCACGGCCGAGACCGGCGCGCGTGCCATTGCCGGCACCATCAACATCATCACGCGCGAGGGTTTCAGCAAGCGGCTCAATGATCTGCGCATCACGGCCGCGATCGAAAACGACGCATTGCAGCCCGGCCTGTCGTGGACACGCAATGACAGCCTGAACGGATTGGGCACCAACTATTCGTTGTCGCTGTTTCGCAATGACCGGCGCAGCGACAGCGTCACGACGACCGAGTCGGTCACGTTGCCGGCCGGCGTGCTGGAGCGATCCTGGCGCGACAGGGGCACGGGGCGCGAAACGCGTCAGGGTCTGCACGCCACCGGGCGGCTGGAGTGGCGCGGCGAAACCGGCCAGAGCGCGACGCTTGCGCCGCTGTTGATCTACAGCGACAACGCATCGCGACGTGACAACACGCTCGTGCAACTGGGCGGCACCCGGCTGGTGCCCTACGAGCGGGCGCACACCGACGCTGACAGCATGTTCACCCTGCTGCGTTTGAATGGCAACCTGCTGCAGCGTCTCGGTGACGGTGGCCGCGTGGAGTTGCGCGGCGGAGCCGGCCGGGCGCGATTCGTCAGCCACAGTGTGCGCAGCGAAAGCGGAGGGGTTGATGCACACCTGCTGGTCGACGACACGCGCAACGTCGAAGACAACCTCAGCCTGACCGGCAAGTGGACGGCGCTGCTCGGCGACGGGGAGCACACGGTGGTGAGCGGCGCAGAGGTCGAGGCGAACCGTCGCGTCGAAGGGCGCACCACGCTGCAAGATGGCCTGCCCCAGGCGGCGCTGGCCGATTTCGGCGACAACCTGTCGGCGCGTTCGGAACGGCTCGCGCTCTACGCGCAGGACGAATGGGCTTTGTCGCCGAATTGGGCGGCGCATGCCGGCTTGCGCTGGGAAGGCATCGTCACGCGCGGCAGCGCGGCGGCGAATGAGGCCACTGAAGCGAACCGAAGCAGCGTCTGGAGCCCGTTGATCCACTTGCTGTGGAAACCCGACCCGGCGGGGCGCGACCAGTTGCGGCTGAGTCTGACGCGCAGCTACCGCTCGCCGACATTGAGCAGCCTGATTGCAAGGCCAAGCATCAACAGGTGTTGCGAACCACCCACGCCGAACACCGCAGTGCAGCCCGATCGGGCTGGCAATGCAGCACTGCGGCCCGAGTTGGCGACTGGCATCGATCTCGCAATCGAACATTACCTGCCTTCCAATGGCTTGTTGAGCGCCAATGTGTTCCAGCGCTGGATCAGCGACTACATGCGCAGCGTCACCGCACCGGAAACACCGCCGTGGGGCCTGGGTACACAGCGCTTCGTTTCACGGCCGCAAAACGTCGGCAAGGCGGTCACGCGCGGCCTGGAGCTTGAAGCCAAATTTCGCCTGAATGGTCTGCTGCCGGAAGCGCCCGCGGTCGACCTGCGCGCGAATGCCAGCGTGTTCCGCTCCAGGGTGGATGGCGT
>JANNKS010000728.1:0-1875 GCA_031396425.1 Rhizobacter sp.
CGTTCGGGCACCGACGGCCAAGTCTACCGGCTCGACCGACATCCGATCATGAGCGTGCATCCGGTCACGCCGATGAACGAGGCCGACCTGGCGCGCCACCTCGCGGCACAGACCGCGCAGCCAATCGCCAGCTTCCCCTGGCCCAAACTGGACGCCGACCGTGAGGCGGTGGATCGCGAGCTTGCACGGCTGGCCGCCGAACTGCCCGGCGCGATCCTCTTTGATTCGGCCACACCCGCGCACCTGACCGTGGTCGGCCGCCTGCTCGAGGTCCTGGCGCGAGGGCGCAGCCGGCCGCTGTTCTGCGTCGGCTCGTCGGGCCTGGAATACGCGCTGACGCAATGGTGGCGCGCAAGCGGGGCGCATGAGGCTCGGCCCGCTGGGACACACGACACCGACTGCTTCGACGCGGTGCCGCAGCTGCTGGCCGTGTCGGGCAGTGCGTCGCCACTGAGTGCCATGCAGATCGACGCCGCGCTGGCCGCGGGTTTCGCCGACCTGCCGGTGGACGCCGCCGCGCTGGTCGCCAGGAGCGGCTGGCAGGACAGGATGACCGCGCTCGCGGCGGGCGCGATCGCGGCGCTGCGGCAAGGCCGCAGCGTGATGCTGCACACCGCACGTGGCCCGCAGGACCCGCGCATCGCAGCCATGCTCGACGCCCTGATCGCGCACGGCACAAGCCGCGACGAGGCCCGGCATGAAGGCGGCCGGCTGCTCGGCCAGCGCCTCGGCGAGGTCGTTGATGCGGCGCTGCGCGCCGTGCCGCTGCGTCGCCTGGTGCTGTCGGGCGGCGACACCTCGAGCCAGATCACGCAGCGCCTGGCGCCCAACGCCTTGCTCATCGCCGCGCGGCTGGCGCCCGGCGCGCCACTGTGCCGGTTGTTGTCGCGAGAGCCGCACCTGCGCGCGCTGCAGATCGCGCTGAAGGGCGGGCAGATGGGCCAGGCCGACTACTTCGTCGCGGCGCTTCGGGGCCGCTCGAAGGCCGGCTGAACCTTTCCCGACCACTCAGCCCCAACGCGAGGTAACCCACCATGCCAACGCAACCCGATTCCGAACGCCGCGTCGCGGTGGTCACCGGCGGCGCGATGGGCATCGGCGCCGAAGTCTGCCGGCGCCTGGCCACCGCAGGCCACCGGGTGCTCGTCGCTGACCTGAACGCCAATGCCGCGCAGGCGACTGCGCAAAACCTGTGCGCAGACAACGGCAATGCCGCCGCGCTGGCAATGGATGTCGGCAACCCCGAATCGATTGCCCAGGCCTTCGAATGGATCGAGCGCGAGTATGGACGCTGCGACATGCTGGTCAACTGCGCCGGGATCGCCAAGGTATTCCCGTTCCTTGAGTTCCCGCTCGACAACTTCGTCGCAACCATGAACATCAACGTCACCGGCACGCTGCTGTGCGCACAGGCCGCGGCACGTCTGATGCTGCGCCGGCGCTGGGGTCGCATCGTCAACATCGCCTCGGTCGCCGGCATGCGCGCGGTGGGCAGCGGTCGCACCGCCTACGGCACGTCCAAGGGCGCCGTGATCGCGCTGACGCGGCAGATGGCGGTCGAACTCGCCGAGCACGGCATCACCGCCAATGCGGTGGCGCCCGGGCCAGTCGACACGCCGATGACGCAGGCAATGCACACCGACCGCTTCCGCCAGGAGTATTCGAAGGCGATCCCGATGAACCGCTACGGCACCACCGGCGAGATCGCCTCGGCGGTGATGTACCTGGTGTCGGACGACGCCGGCTATGTGTCCGGCACGGTGCTGCCTGTGGACGGCGGCTTTCTCGCCTCGGGCGCACGCGGCATCTGAACGACCTTCATTTCCATACCTCTCGCGGACCACCACCGTGCAACCGAAAGATCAAGTCGCAATC
>JANNKS010000730.1:0-9074 GCA_031396425.1 Rhizobacter sp.
CATAGTCGACCATGTCCAGATTCTGCCGGATCGGCCCGCCGGCCGGGCCGGCAAACTCGAACAACCGTGAGGGCGGTGCGGCGACCCTGCCCACCACTTCAACCTCGCCGTCAACCGTCAGATAAGGCGGCACCAGCGTGCGATCGGCAGCCGCACGCGCGAGCCACCCACGCTGCACGACGACTGCGCCCGCCCCGGCCTCGAGCAGCAGTGGCGTCACCACGATGAAGCCTGCGCGCCCGTTCATCGCCCGGTTGTCCAGATAGACCGTTTTCTCGCCCAGCCACCGCCCGCGCAGAAAAACCTTGCGGTGATGCTGCACCTCGGCCAGCGCGGGCTGCGAGGCCAGATCGGCCGCACCAAAGGGGGGCAGGCCGCTGCGTTCATCGAGCGCCGATTGCATGGCCTCTTTTTGTGCTGCTCGGCTGAGTTGCCAGAGGCCCAGGCGCGCGGTGAGCGCGACCGTAACGAGCGCGGCGACCAGGACGAGCACGGCGCGCCAGCGCGATGCCTCAGGGTTCATGCCAGCGGCGCGGCTGTCGCAATGGACAGGGGCGGATAATGCCCGTCAATGAAGACTCTGATCGCGCTGGCCTTGGCCGGCATCTTGGGCGTGCTGGTTCTGGCTGGCGTGTTCATGTTTCGAGACGGCAATGACGGCAAACCCAAGGCGGGCAACATGATGCGCGCCCTGGCCCTGCGCGTCACGTTGTCGATCCTTCTGGTCGCGTTCATTCTGCTGAGCTACTGGATGGGTTGGATCAACCCGACCGGCATTCCACTCGGCCGGTAGGGCCGCAGCACCCGGAAAAAAGAACGCCGCTCTCGGCGGCGTTCAGGTGTCGTGGGCGACAGGCCCCCGCCGTCAAAGCCAGTAGACGACGATGTACAGGCCGAGCCACACCACGTCGACGAAGTGCCAGTACCAGGCCGCCCCTTCGAAGCCGAAATGGTGCTGCGCTGTGAAATGCCCGCTCATCAGCCGCAAGGTGATGAACAACAGCATCAGCATGCCGACGAGGACGTGAAAGCCGTGGAAGCCGGTCAGCATGAAGAACGTTGACCCGTAGATGCCCGAGCTGAGCTTGAGGTTCAGGTCGCCGTAGGCGTGGATGTATTCGTAGACCTGAAAGCCCAGGAAGGTCGCCCCCAACACGACGGTCAGCCACATGAATGCGATGCAACGCGCCCGATGGTTGGCAATCAGCGCATGGTGGGCGATCGTCAGCGTGACGCCCGAGCTCAGAAGCAGCAAGGTGTTGATGGTCGGAATCGGCCAGGGCCCCATCGTCTTGAACGGCTCGACGATGCCTGCAGGCGAGCCGGTGATGCCCTGTGCAGCAGTGGGCCAGACCGCCTTGAAGTCAGGCCACAGCAGCGCGTTCTCCAGGCTGCCCAGACTGGGCAACGCATGCAGGCGGGCCCAGTAGAGCGCGCCGAAGAATGCGGCGAAAAACATCACCTCGGAATAGATGAACCAGCTCATGCTCCAGCGGAACGACACGTCGATGCGCGGGCTGTACATGCCGCTCTCGCTCTCGGAGATCGCCTGCCGAAACCAGCCCTGCAGCACATAAACCCAGAGTGCGAAGCCGAAGAGCAACACGTACTTGCCCCAGTCGGAGCCATTGATCCATTGGCTGGCACCGAAGATCACGAAGAACAGGCCGGTGGCGGCCATCGCCGGGTGCCCCGAGGGGGCCGGAACGAAGTAATAGGCCTGTGGCCCTTGATGTGTCGCTGCCGACATGGTTTTCTCCTAGAACCCTTGTGATTTCAGACTCGTCAAACGCCGCCCGCACCGGCCAGGCGACCCACACTCCAACCGAAACGTCATTTGGCCACGCCGCTGACCAGCACCCAATTGACCAGCAAGATCAGAACCGTGATGAAAAGTGCCGCACCGATGATTCCGGCAATCACCACATGCACCGGATTGAGCTGGCTCACATCCTTTTCGTACTCACTGCCTTTGCGAATGCCGAAGAACGACCAGCCGACCGCCCGCATCGTTTGCAGAAACGACGCCTTGCGCTGAACCGCACTGCGGAACTCGCCACTCATGCCCGGTTCGCGATCATCGGCATCACGAAGGCACTTTCGCTGTGAGGCTCGGCGCTGCAGGAAGCTGGACCGCCTTCGCCGACGGCGAACCCGGCTCGGCTGGCACCTTGCCGCCCACCTCGAAGAAGGTGTAGGACAACGTGATCGTCCGCACGTCCTTGGGCAGCTTGGGGTCGACCACGAAAGTCACCGGCCACTGGCGCACCTCACCCGGCTTGAGCAGGTGTTCGGTGAAACAGAAACACTCCAGCTTGTTGAAATAGGGCATCGCCTGCATCGGCGCGTAGCTGGGAATCGCCTGCGCCGCCATGGTGCGATTCTGGACATTGCGAAATTCATAGACCACGGTGGCCATTTCACCCGGATGCACGTCAACAAAACGTTTCGCCGGCTTGAACTCCCATGGGCCTCTCGCATTGGCGTCGAATTCCACCGTGATGGTGCGGGTGGCATCGATCTGGGTGTTGCGCGACGCACTCCAGGAGTTGCCCGACGCATCACGCTCGCTGATTGACAGCACATTGATGCCCAGCGCGCTGCAGATCGCCTTGTAGACCGGCACCAGCGCATAGCCGAAGCCGAACATCACGGCAGTGATGACGAGCAATTTCGCCAGCATGCGCCGGTTGTCGACCAGCAATGCCAGTGTGGCAGCGGAGGTACGCACGGGAAAGATCTCCGGGAATCAGATGCCGAACCAGGCGCTCTTGACGATGAAGCCGACGAACAGCAGCACCGCCACCGAAGCCAGGGCCCAGGCCAGGCGCAGGTTGTTCCTGCGCTGTTCTTCGGGATTCATGGTTCGTGCGGCCTGTCGATCAGGGAACGATCTTGGTGGCTGCCACATTCAGATTCGGCGGGATCTCGAAGGTGTGGAAGGGTGCCGGCGAAGGCACCTCCCACTCCAGCCCTTCGGCGCCCGCGCCATCCGGGTCATTCCAGGGCCGCTGCGGTGCCGGTTTGCCCTGGCCGCGCATCATCGGCAGCACCACCGCAAAGAAGAAATACACCTGTGTCAAACCGAAGCCGAAGGCGCCCACCGTGGCCCAGGCGTTGAAGTCGGCGAACTGCATCGGGTAGTCGGCATAGCGTCGCGGCATGCCCGCCAGCCCGAGGAAGTGCATCGGGAAGAAGGTGATGTTGAAGAAAATCAGCGAAGCCCAGAAGTGAATCTTGCCGCGAACCTCTTCGTACATCACGCCGGTCCATTTCGGACCCCAGTAGTAGAAGCCGGCGAACATGCCGTACAGCGAACCCGCCACCAGCACGTAGTGGAAATGCGCCACCACGTAGTAGGTGTCCTGCAACTGGATGTCGACCGGCGCCATCGCCAGGATCAGCCCGGTGAAACCCCCCATCGTGAACACGAAGATGAAGCCCACCGCCCACAGCATCGGCGTCTCGAACGTCATCGAACCGCGCCACATCGTGGCGATCCAGTTGAACACCTTCACGCCGGTGGGCACCGCGATGAGCATCGTGGCGTACATGAAGACCAGCTGGCCCGTCACCGGCATGCCGGTCGTGAACATGTGGTGCGCCCATACGATGAACGACAGGATCGCGATCGACGAGGTGGCATACACCATCGACGCGTAACCAAACAACGGCTTGCGTGCAAACGCCGGCACCACGGCACTGACGATGCCGAACGCCGGCAGGATCATGATGTAGACCTCGGGATGGCCGAAGAACCAGAAGATGTGCTGGTACATCACCGGGTCACCGCCGCCCGCCGGGTTGAAGAAATGGGTGCCGAAGTGGCGGTCGGTGAGCGTCATCGTGATCGCCCCGGCCAGCACCGGCATCACCGCGATCAGCAGGAAAGCGGTGATCAACCAGGTCCAGCAGAACAACGGCATCTTCATCAGCGTCATGCGCGGTGCGCGCATGTTCAGGATCGTGACGATGATGTTGATCGAACCCATGATCGAGCTCGCGCCCAGGATGTGCAGCGCGAAGATGCCGGCGTCCATCGACGGGCCCATCTGCAGCGTCAGCGGCGCGTAGAGCGTCCAACCGGCGGCCGGTGCGCCGCCCGGCATGAAGAACGAGCCGACGATCATGATGGCGGCAGGAATGAGCAACCAGAAACTCAGGTTGTTCATGCGCGCGAAGGCCATGTCGGCCGCGCCGATCTGCAGCGGAATCATCCAGTTCGCAAAGCCGACGAACGCCGGCATGATCGCGCCGAACACCATGATCAGCCCGTGCATCGTGGTGAGCTGGTTGAACATCCCCGGATTCACGAACTGCAGACCGGGCTGGAACAGCTCGGCACGGATCAGCAGCGCGAGCACACCGCCCACCATGAACATCGTGAACGAGAACAACAGGTACATCGTGCCGATGTCCTTGTGGTTCGTGGCGAACACCCAGCGGCGCCAGCCGTACGGAGCCCCGTGATGATCGTGGTCGGCGTGATCGCCTGCGTTGTGGCCGTGATGGTCGAGGACTGCGCTCATGTCGTTTCCTGGGGAGTCAAGTCTGTCGTTTTACTTGCGGGCCGCAACAATGTCGGCCGGCTGCACGAGCTGGCCGGTCTTGTTCGACCAGTTGTTCTTCGTGTAGGTGATGACGGCTGCGATTTCGGTATCGCTCAACTGCTTCCAGGCCGGCATCGCGCCATTGTTCTGGCCATTGAGGAGCACCGTGATCTGTTTGCTCTTGTCGGCGTCGAGCACGAGGGCCGCGCCGTCGAGCGGCTTGAACGGCCCAAGGCCCTTGCCGTTCGCCTGGTGACAGGCGACGCAATTCGCCGCATACACCTTCTCGCCACGCGCCACCAGTTCGTCGAGCGCCCAGGTCTTGGACGGGTCATCCGCAGCCGCCGCCATCTTCTTTTTCTGCCCGTCGACCCATGCGGTGTAGTCAGCGGCCGACAGCACCTTCACATGAATCGGCATGTAGGCGTGTTCCTTGCCGCACAGCTCGGCGCACTGGCCATAGAAGTCGCCGGTCTTGGTGGCACGGAACCAGGTGTCCCGCACGAAACCGGGGATGGCGTCCTGCTTGATGCCGAACGACGGCACCATGAACGCATGAATCACGTCGCTGGCGGTCAGGATGATGCGCACTTTCTTGTCCACCGGCACGACGAGCGGGTTGTCGACCTTGAGCAGGTAGTCGTCGCCCGACGGCTTTCCGGCGTCGGACATGGCCCGCTGGGTGGAGTCGAGCGTTGAGATGAAGCCGATGCCCTCGCCCTCGCCCTTGAGGTAGTCGTAGCCCCATTTCCACTGGATGCCGGTGGCCTTGATGGTCAGGTCGGCGGAACTGGTGTCTTTCATCGCCACCACCGTCTTGGTGGCCGGCAGCGCCATGAAGATCACGATGATGAAGGGGATCACGGTCCAGGCAACCTCGACCTTCACGCTCTCGTGGAAATGCGCCGCCTTCGCGCCCTGCGAGCGGCGATGCTTGAAGATCGAATAGAACATCACACCGAACACGAGCACGAAAATCACCGTGCACAGCACCATCATGAAGTTGTGCAGCCACTGCTGGTCGGCGGCGATCTGGGTCACCGGCGGGTGCAGATCGATCTGATTGACCGCCGGGCCGCCCGGAAGGTCTTTCACCGCCCACGCAATCGGGCTTGCGACCACGGCAGCCACCGCCCAGCCGGCTTGCATCACCTTGTTCAAGAGTGTCTGTGTCGTCATCATGGTTTTCGCTTCAGTTTCTTCAGGATCTTGTTCAAACCGGCCCAGTCACCGCACCGTGGCTCCAACGGCGCAGCGCCCACCGCAGCTCATCGGCCAGCTCGCGGCGCAATTCGGGACGCACGAAACGCCCGACCGAGATGCTTCGGCCCTGGCCGGACAACTCGATCAATGAGCGGTCGCCGTGCTGCGGCTCGACCCGAACCCAAGCCGGGGTGAACTCAACCCGTTCCACGTGGCGGCCGAAGGCATATTCGACGACCAGGCGACCGGGCAGCAGGCGGATCGATTCGCTGTCAGCGGCGTGGCGTGCATACACGACCATCGCCAGCCCGAGCGCAAGCAGCTCCGCACCCGCGTAAGGCAACACCATCAGGGCGCCGACCGACCAGAACGCAGCTGCGATACCCAGCGACAGCAGGCAGATGCCCAGGTAGCACAACAAGAGCTGGCGCGGCGCCAGTGAGCAGTTGCGCTTGAGTAGCCAACGCACGGTCCATTCCTGAGGCGCACACGAGTCGGCGAAGGACTCATGCCCAAAGCGCAAACTGCTTGCCGCAGTGTTGCGATCGTTCATGCGCGCCGACGTCTTGGTTGTCATTCCTGCGGTGGTTGTCGAGTGCTTGGAAACCCATCGGCGCGAGTTCAACGCCGCCATCGAAAGACATGTTCGCCCACACTCTGCAAGCGGCAGGCCCCGGTGATCACAAAAGATTTTAGCCCACAGTCGCGCCGGTTTCCGTTAGCCCTTCTCGGCGCTGTCTCGCCGACGCGTCACTGCGTTGCGCGAGCGAACCATCTCGCGCATGTCGCGCAGCGACACCCGTGTCGGCTCACCCGCTGCCGGGCGCGGCGCCACCTTGAAAGCATGGCCATAGGCCACTTCGAAGCTCAGGTGCAGCCGCCCGTCGGGCCCGGCCAATGCCTTCAGCTCGGCCAGCAACCGTTCACGCCAACGAGGCGTGCGAAGGCCCTTGTATCGGTTCGGCGCGGCGTTCGCGCCCATGCTGCGCAATTCGTCGAGCAGCGCCTGCGGGCTGGCCCAGTGCAACGATAGCGTTTCCTGGTCGAGCACCGGCTCGGCAAAACCGGCGCGCACCAACATGTCTCCCAGATCATGCATGTCGACAAATGCAGCGTTCGGGGGCGGCCAGCCCAAGCGGGCATACAGGCGCGCCAATTCCACCAATGACCCCGGCCCCAGGCAGGAGAACATCACGACACCGTCGGTCTCCAGCAGGTGGTGCCAGTGAGCCATCAAAGCGGGTGGGTCACTCTCGGCGTGCATCATCATGTTGGCCCAGACCAGCTGGGCGTCGCAGCGCAGTTCTGATCCTTCAAGCTGCACTGCCGCGGGGGCTGCACGCCAACGCTGCGCCGACCACCACGGCCGCGCGATCGCCACGCGGCTGCGCAGCACAAGCGCTTCGGTCGGCTCGATGATCACGCGCTGCGCCTGCGGGCAGGCCGCTTGGAGCAAGGCGCCACTGGCGCCCGTGCGGCCCCACCACTCGACAATGCGTTGCGGCCGCAACTTGAACACCGCCAGACGATCGACCATGCGCCGCGCCACCTCGGTGTGCAACCAGGGCACCGACCCGATCCGCCCGGCGCGCCGCAGCACCGCAGCGACGGCGGCGCTGTCGATCGCACGCTGTGCAGAGCAAGGATTACCAGTCATGCGCCGGCAGTATATTGACGCGTGCTCTTCTCCACACTTCCCGCTCGCATCGCTGCCCGCCTCGGTTCCGGCCTGGCAGCCCGGACGCTGCCCAGCCTGTGCGCGGTTTGCCGCGCTTGGGCGCCGCAGAGGATCTGTGCTGATTGCCTGCGCCGCTGGGCCGCAGCGCAGCCGCGCTGCCAGCGCTGCGCCATCGAGGTGCAGTCCGGCCTCACGCTGTGCGGCGCGTGCCTGCTGCACCCGCCGCCCTTCGTGCGGGCCGTCGCCGCTTTGCCCTATGCGTTTCCGTGGGACAACCTGATTACCCGCTTCAAGTTCAGCGCCGCGCTCGATCTCGCCCCCGCCTTTGTGCGCCAGTTGCAGGCCGCCGTGGAAGACGGCGGCGGGAATCTGCCAGCCTTGCTGTTGCCCGTGCCATTGAGCGGGATGCGCCTGCGTGAACGAGGCTTCAACCAGGCCTGGGAGATCACCCGCCGGCTCGGCGCGACGTGGCGTTGCGAGGCCGACCCGCACCTGCTGCTGCGCGTGCGCGAAACACCACACCAGACGGCGCTGCCGCACTCCGAGCGCATCGCCAATGTCGCGAGGGCCTTTGCAGTCGAGCCGCTGCGCGTGCCCGAGTTGCGCGGCCGCGAGGTCGCCGTGGTCGATGACGTCATGACGACTGGCGCCACGGTGGCCGAAATGACGCGCACCCTGCTGGAGGCTGGCGCCTCCCGGGTGCAGGTGTGGGTGCTGGCACGCACCCCTCGACCCGACCGGTGACGGCGTCGCCGCTCGAACTGCTTCGTCACCCCGCCCAAGGCATGTTCAACATCGTCCTCGTGCACCCGGAGATTCCGCCCAACACCGGCAACGTGATCCGGCTTGCGGCGAACACCGGTTGTGCCTTGCACCTGGTCGAGCCGCTTGGGTTTTCAATGGACGATCGCCAGCTCAAGCGCGCCGGGCTCGACTACCACGAATACACCGCGGTGTGCCGGCATCGCTCCTGGGCCGCCTTCCTGGCCACCACGCAAACCGGTGGCGCCAGGTTGTTCGCGCTCACGACCCACGCCACGCGGCGTTTCGATGCACACGCCTGGCAGCCTGGCGACTGGCTGGTGTTCGGTTCCGAAACCGCCGGCCTGCCTGACGCGGTGCGCAGCACGTTCGCGCCCAGCCACTGCCTGCGCCTGCCGATGCGCGCCGGCCAGCGCAGTCTGAACCTGAGCAATGCGGTTGCGGTGACGGTGTTCGAGGCCTGGCGACAAAACGGCTTCGCTGGCGCCACCGGATCCGGTTGATTCAGCCGCTGCAGCGCGCCTCCCTGGTGGCCGCCGCGCGTTCAGCGCCAGCGCCCTCAAGCCTCCGCTCGCGCGTCGCGACGCATCAGATGTTCCAGCGCGCTGGCAGGCGTCAGGCGCCCTTCGAGCACCGCCACCACGGCCTCGGTGATCGGCATGTCCACGCCGTGCGCGCGGGCGCGCTGCAGCACCATCGGCGCGCTGTACACGCCTTCGGCGACATGGCCCAGGCCGCGCAGAATCGCCGGCAGCGCCAGCCCCTGCGCCAGCAACAGGCCGACCCGGCGGTTGCGAGACAGGTCACCGGTGGCGGTGAGCACCAGATCCCCGAGGCCACTCAGGCCCATGAAGGTATCGGGCCGGGCCCCGAGCGCCAGG
>JANNKS010000246.1:0-2519 GCA_031396425.1 Rhizobacter sp.
TGCAGGCGTTGCAGCGTGTGCACAGGTCGAGGTCGATGGCATTGCCGGCGCGCCAGCTCACCTCGAATGCACCCAGCCAGCCGTGGATGAGTTGCAGCTCGCCGGCGTGCACCGCGACGTCGCGCACCTGCGGCACGTTGCCGCCCGGCCTGGGCAGCAGCACGCTGACTTCGAGCTTGTCGGCGAGCATCTTGGCCGCCTTCATCGCACTTTCGGCAGCGCCGATGACGAGCACGCGCCCGCTCGACTTGTAGCTCACCACCGGCACCGGTTCGGGTTCGGGCAATTGCGCGGCGGCGATCAGCGCGGCGATTTTCGGCATCGCCGCCTTCGCGTCCTTGGACCAGCCGCCGGTTTCGCGGATGTTGACAAACCGAATTGGCCGCTCGGCCACGCTGGGCGCGCCCTCGGTCTGGCTGTTCAGCTCCAGGAACAGGCGGCTCTCCTGGGTGCAGGCGACCAGCAGGTCGTCACCACTTTTCGCGGCGCGCTGGAACGAACCCGCCTCGCGGCGGCACAGCGTGGAGTGGACGACGTCGAGGCCGTCAGCCTTGCCCGGGCCCAGGGCCTTCACCAACGCCGGCGCGTCGAGCGGCATGGTCCGGTTGCAGTCGCAGATCAGTGTCTTCATGGGGGGCTTCGGGTTCGGCAATCGGGGACTGTGCCAGCGGCGCTGCGGGCGCGCCATCGGGACCGGCGTCGCAATGCACTGCGTCGGGTGTGGCGGGTTCGGCGTTCGCCGGCGTCGTGGCGCCGGCGCTGGCCAATGCGGCTGGGTCTTTCGCCGCTGCTGCATCGGCCAGCGCTTTGGCCTGCGCTGCTTCCTCTTCGGCAAACAAACCCAGTGCACGCGCGCCCGCCATCTGGCGAATCATGGACAGGGGCAAGGGGTCGGGCTTGCCGTAATCGTCGATGTAGGTGTCCAGGCCGTCCATCACATTGAAGTGCGGGTCGCTGAAGAGCTTCTTCATCGCCGCATTGCGCACCTGCGGGTCGACCTGCCGCGCGACGAACGGTGCGTAGTCGGATTCGCGCGTGAGCTTGGCGACGTCGTCGAGCGTGGGCGGCGGCGGGGCGGTGGGGGTGGCCGGGGTGGCCTGGGTGGCGGGGGTGGCGGAAACGCTCGGACTCGCCGCGATCGGCGCCAGTGCGGCAGCAGCGGGCGGCGGCGCCGCAGTGGGTGAGTCGAGGTGCGCCAGTGCACCCGTGCGCCTGGCCAACGTCGCCGTCTGCGGCGGGTCGCCCTTGCCGCCCACCTCGGGCACCGTGGCCGGGCTTGCGACAGGCGCGGCGGGCTCGGGCGGCGTGTCCGCCCCGCGCTGCCCCTTGCGCCGTGACCAGCGCGACAGAAAACCTTCACCGTCGCTCATCAAGACCTCTTGTCCGGCGCCACGAACGACGCCGGGCGCTTGCGCTTCTTCGCCTCAGGCCGGTAATGTTCGTCGGTGAAGGCCTGCAGCCACGCGGCCTGCTCGGCAGGCAAAGGCACGTTGTCGACCCGCTCCTGTGCGTCGAGCCGACGCCCGGCCTCGTTGTACGACAGGCTCACCGTTTCCGGCCAGGCGCGCGACGGGTCGTCTTCGTCGATGCGCCACACCACGAACCACACCGGCGCGCCCGAACTCAGGTTCAGGTAGTAGCCTTCCGCTTCGTCGCGAAACAGCTCGAGCTTGAAGCCCGGGTAAAGCGTGCGGCACAGCTTGCCGTCGTCACGCAACACGCGCGGCTCGGTGCCGAACGCGGCTTCGTCGGCCACCACGTCGATCACCTTGAAGCGCCAGTCTTCCCAGCGATTCGGCTGCGCTTCGCGCTCGATCAGCACCGCCACTTGAATTGCCGGGCGGTCCATCAGCGTCATGTCCGCCCCAAGGTCGCTTCGCGCCCCGCCCCCGAGGGGCGGTCGCCCAACTTGAGGCGGCTCGGCGTTGGGCTCACGTGGTCTTCGAAATCGAAATCGTCGGGAACTTCGACGAGAAGTCCTTCGTGCGCTGGGCGATCTTCACAGCCACCTGGCGCGCGACCGACTTGTAGAGCACCGCGATTTCGCCGTCGGGGTCGTTCACGACGCTGGGCCGGCCCGAATCGGCCTGCACGCGGATCGACATGTTCAGCGGCAATGCGCCCAGGTAGTCGATGTTGTATTCAGCCGCCATCGTCTTGCCGCCGTCGGCGCCGAACACATGCTCCACATGGCCGCACTTCTCGCACACATGCACCGCCATGTTTTCCACCACGCCGAGGATGGGCACGCCCACCTTCTCGAACATCTTGATGCCCTTCTTCGCGTCGAGCAGCGCAATGTCCTGCGGTGTCGTCACGATCACCGCACCGGTGAGCGGCACGCGCTGGCTCAGCGTCAGCTGGATGTCGCCGGTGCCCGGCGGCATGTCGACGATCAGGTAGTCAAGTTCGTTCCAGTTCGTCTGGCGCAGCAGCTGTTCCAGCGCCTGGGTGGCCATCGGTCCGCGCCAGATCATCGGGTTGTCGGCCTCGACCAGGAAGCCGATCGACATCACCTG
>JANNKS010000003.1:0-4151 GCA_031396425.1 Rhizobacter sp.
TGGGCTTTCGCGACTACTGGACCAAGCCGATCAACCTCAAGGCGTTCCTGACGTCGATGCGTGCGCTGTTCCCGATCGAAGCCATGCCATCGCCAGCGACCGCTGGCCCTTCGCAAGACTGAAGCGTCTCGAGATCGCGCGATTGATCGGGCGGGAGAACCCGGCCCGCAGGCGACCCGGGGGATCCGACTGCCCTAAGCAGCTTCGTCGACCAAGCCGCGCTTCTCCAACATCGGCCGTACCGTCGGCGCGCGCCCACGGAACGATCGATACGCTTGCGCAGGTTCGAGCGAATTCCCCGACGAATAGATGAACTGCTTCAGTCGCGCCGCGACGCTGGCATCGAAGGGGTTGCCCGCTTCCACGAATGCGTCGAAGCCATCCGCGTCAAGCACCTCGGCCCACAGGTAAACGTAGTAACCCGCCGCATAGCCTGAGCCGGAAAACAGGTGCTGGAAATGCGTCAACCGGTGGTTCAGCCCGATCCCCGCGGGCAGGCCGATGCGCTTCAACTCGTCGCGCTCGAACTCGACGACATCGGGCCCTAGTAAATTCGGCAAGGCGTGCGCCGCCATGTCGACCAGCGCAGAGGCCGTATAGCGCACCGTCTCATAGCCCTGGTTGAAACGCCGCGCGGCGTGCAGCTTGGCGACCAAAGCGTCGGGAATCGGCTCACCAGTGAGGTGATGGCGCGCATGGCGCTTGAGCACTTCGGGTTGTTCCAGCCAATGTTCGAACAGCTGCGAGGGCAGTTCGACAAAGTCGCGCAATACATTGGTGCCCGACACGCATTCGTAGGTCACGTTGGACAGAAGACCGTGCAGGCCATGGCCGAACTCATGGAAAAGCGTGCGTGCGTCGTCGAAGCTCAACAAGGTCGGCTCGCCGGGCGCGCCGCGCGCGAAGTTGTTGTTGTTGACGACCACCGGGATTGCGCCACGACCCTCGCTGCCCGCATTGCGCGACTGTTGCCGGAACGAACTCATCCACGCGCCGCTGCGCTTGGTGGAGCGCGCAAAGTTGTCGTGCAGGAAAACGCCGATCACGGCATCGTCCATGTCACGCACTTCATAGACCTTGACGTCGGCGTGATACGCCTGAACTTGCGGCAGATGAACGAAACGCACGCCGAACAATCGGTTCGCGCAGTCGAACACCGCCTCGACCATGCGCTCGAGCGGGAAATACGGTTTGACGGCCGCCTCGTCGATGTCGTAGCGCGCCTGCCTGACCTTCTCGGCGTAGTAGCGCCAGTCCCAGGCCTCGACGGCGAGCTGCTCGCCACGCGACCGCACCAGCGCCTGCAGCGCCTCGCGCTCGCGCTCGGCGCGCGCCTTGGCCGGCGCCCAGACCTGCTGCAGCAGTTCATTCACGGCCGGCTGGCTTCCCGCCATCGTGTCGGCAAGCACATAGTCGGCGTAACACGCATAGCCGTGCAGACGCGCCTGCTCGTTGCGCAGCGTCAGGATTTCGCGCGCCACCGGCCGGTTGTCGTGCTCACCGTCGTGTTCGCCACGCGTTGTCCAGGCGCGAAACGCCTGTTCGCGCAGTTCACGCCGGTCTGAGAACGTCAGGAACGGAACGATGTGGGACCTTGACAGCGTGATCACCGCCGCATCGGCAATGCCGCGCTCGCTGGCCGCCTGGCGCGCACTGGCGCGCACGAACTCGGGCAAACCCGCCATGTCGGCTTCAGTGCGAAGAACCAGTCGGTACGCCGATTCATCGGCCAGCACGTTCTGGCCGAAAAGCGTGGTCAGCTCGGCCAGGCGTTGCATGATTTCGCCATAACGCTTCTGCGCCGCAGGGTCCAGCCGCGCGCCAGCGCGTACGAAATCGAAATGAACCCGCTCCAGCACCCGTTGCTGTTCAGCAGTCAATTTCAGCGCATGGCGCTGCTCGTACAACGCATCGATGCGCTTGAACAGCGGGCCGTTGGTCGACACCTGGTTGTGATGCGCGGCCAGGATGGGCGCCATGCGCCGCTCCACTTCCTGAAGCTGCGGCGAGGTTTCACTCGACGCCAGGTTGTAGAACAGCGCGGCAATGCGGTCGAGCAGCCGACCGCTGCGATCGAACGCCGCGATCGTGTTCTCGAAGCTCGCGGGCTGCGGGTCACCCGCGATGCGTTCGATGTCGGCCAGGTGTTCGGCCATTGCGGCGTCCAGCGCGGGAGCGAAATGCGCGGACTGAATCTGCGCGAAAGGCGGCAGACCATGCGGGGTGTCCCAGGGCTGCAGCAATGGGTTGCTTGTGGCAAGGGTCATGCAGCGTCTCGATCGAGAAAATGTACTTCCGGGTCGGAAGCGAGGGCTGAATTCTAGGCCGCGACGCCGCCCGCTGAAGGGCACCCAAGCCCACAGGTTGCGCAGGGCTTCTCGAACACCAGACCCGGAAGAACCAGCGGCGCGCGACTCACTGCCCCTTGCGGATCGCGATCTCGTCCTTCTCGTCGAAATCGCGGTTCTCGCAGCCCCTGAGGAACTGCGCCCGGCCCGCTTGCAGTGCTTCGACCTTCGCGTTGAACGTGGGGGTCAGGGCGTTGTACGCATCGATGCGCTTGTCGTGCTCTTGAACGCTCGCGTTGTAGGCGTTGACGGCGTCGGCGCTGGTTCGATCGAGCGTGCCCAGCTGTTCGCCCAAAGCCTTGCCGTTTTGCGCGATGTCGGCCTTCTCCTTGTCGAGGCTGGCCTGGGTGGTCACGACGCCTTCGACGAGCAAGCGCACGCGCTCCTGCAGCGCCAGGCAGTCGCGCAGCTCGGCGCGCGTGAGCAACGGGCCATTCGCCTTGCCCTTGCCGAAACCAGCGCTGCGGGGCTTGTCGGCCGCCGCTGCGTCGAACGCTGCGAGGACAAGGCAGGCCACCAGCGTGCTGCACCGCAGCAGCGTGAAGGTCGAATCCATCATGGATGATTGTTGAAAAGTGCGTCGGCCAGAACGCATCATGCCACTGCAACCCGGCGCTGGGGCACGGCGCCTGGCGTGCCGCCGCGCAGCTGACCGACTCCGGGCTGCGGACGTTCACCCGCGTGGCGGGCCCGAACCCGTCAAGACCCTGATTGCGAGCGCTCCGGCGGGCATGCAGACTGTGTGTGAAGCCTGCAACAGGGAACACGACATGACGGCACTGAAATGGCTGGCGCTGCTGGTGCTGGGGTTCGCGATGGCGCTGTTCGGCGGAGCCGCGCTGATTACCCCGCACTACACGGTCACCCGCAGCGAATCGATCCGGGCGCCGCCCGAGAAAGTCTATGAACTGCTCGCCGACTCGCGCAGCTGGATGGAATGGACCGTATGGAAGCGTCGCGACCCGCGCATGTCCGTCGTCTACAGCGGGCCGCCCCGTGGCGCCGGTGCCGCATGGTCCTGGTCGAGCAGGACACAGGGCAGTGGCCGCATGACGTTCACGCACGCGAAGTCCAATGAGCTGATCGCCTATGAACTCGAACTTGCCAGCCTGGGCTTGAAGTCACAGGGCGAGTTGGCGTTGCAAAGCGACGGCCAATGGACCCGGGTGACCTGGACCATGCGCGGCGAGCTGGGCGGCAATATCGTGTGGCGCTGGATCGCGCTCTTGATGGACCCGGTTTTCGGCCGCGATTTTCGCGATGGCCTGGTGAACCTGAAGACCCTGGCGGAACGCGCCTGAACTGAACACCCAGGCGGAGTCTGGGCGGGCCCGTGCGCATGCGAGGCGCGTCGGTCGGCTCGTGCTGCCGGCTCGGTGCCGGCGCGTCTGCTCTAATGACCCATGACCCCAAACCGAGCAGCCACCGCATGGCGCTGAAAGCGACGATCTATAAGTGCACCCTGGGCATTGCCGACATGGATCGCAGCCTCTATGCGGAACAGCAGATCACGATCGCGCGCCACCCTTCCGAAACCGATGAGCGCATGATGCTGCGCCTACTGGCGCTCGGTCTTTACCGACCGATCAGTGAAACGCAAGGCACGCTGGATTTCGCAAAGGGCTTGTGGGACACCGACGAACCCGACCGGTGGCACAAAGACCTGACCGGGCGCATCGTGCACTGGATCGAGGTCGGTCAACCCGACGACAAACGCCTGATGCGCGCCTGCGGCCGCGCCGAACGTGCCGTCGTGCGACTTCGCCTTGAAGTCCAGGTCGCCCATCCTCAACGCGAGCCGCC
>JANNKS010000022.1:0-3848 GCA_031396425.1 Rhizobacter sp.
CTCGCGATCAACATGCCCAGGCCCACCCAGGCCTGGCGCGCACTGGGCGGGGCGGCGTGACTGTCGGGCCCGTCGTCACCCGTGCCGACAGGCAGGAAGTCATCGCGATGGCGCACCGCCTGGACGAATATGAATACCGCGTACAGGCCAAGCGAAGCGATTCCCGCGAAGATCAACTGCGAGGTGCTGTAGGTCGGGCCCATGGTCGAGGTCGTGAACGTGGGCAGCACCAGGGTCAGCGTGACCAGCGCGGCCAGCACCGCCAGCAGCGAGCTGGCGCCCTGGACCTGAAAGCCCTGCTCGCCATGCCGCAGCCCGCCCACCAGCAGACACAGTCCGAGAATGCCGTTGCTGACGATCATCACCGCGGCAAACACGGTGTCGCGCGCCAGCGCCGACGCCCCGGGGCCGTCCGCCAGCATCAGCATCACGATCAGCCCGACCTCGATGACCGTGACGGCCACTGCGAGCACGATCGTGCCATAGGGCTCGCCAACGCGCAGGGCGACGACTTCGGCATGGTGCACCGCCGCAGCGACGGCCACAGCCAGCGCCGCACCGGCGACCACCACAAGCACAGCACCGGCACCGATGCCGGTCAGGCTCAGGCCCAGGATGGTGATGGCGGCGAGCGGGCCGATCCAGGCCCAGCGCGCAAGATGGTCGGGGTGGGCGGGCATGGAGCGACCATACCGCAAAGCGCCGGTGGGCCGGGTGTCTGCGCGCTGGCCACTGGTCCGCGGCGACCGATCGATCTTGGCGAGCGCAGGTTGCGTGCTGGCCGCGCGCACCTCCCACGGCAACCGGTATCCCTCACCGATCGGACCGCAAGGCGAGTGGCTGGACGATGCGGTTGAACCACAGCTCGGCGAACACGAGATTGGGAATCCAGCACAACCACGCGATCGCGGCGTAGGCACGCTCGAAGTCGATGCCGGCAACCGCTGACGCCGGCAAATAGATTCGCAGCGTGACCGCGGCAAAGGTGAGCGCGAAGTTGCGCACCATCCAGCGGCGATGGGCGGCAATCTCGCCGGTGCGGATCGCCCGGTAGGCGCGCGCCCCCGTGTACAGCCAGGCCAATGCCAATGCGGCGAAACCCAGGCGCGCGGTGACACCGCCGAACGCGTGCAAGGCCACAACCAGACCCGACACACCGCCCACCAGCACGCCGATGCCGAGGTAGGCGCGGCCGAGCCAGCGGTGCAGTGCGGCCCGCGCGCTGCGCAAGCGCGACGAAAACTGCAGCGGTCCGAGCACCAGCGCCACGGCCGACGCAAAGATGTGCGCGTAGATGGCCCCGCGGTTGGCTTCGAACGAGGCGCGCATGTCGGGGTGCAGCATTGCGCCCAGCGGCATGAAGCCATACACGGCGAGCGCGTAGCCGGCGACCCCGAGCGACAGCAAGCACAGCATGACAAATCCGATGCGACGCATGGCAGCCATCCCAGGGTCAGGGCCGCGCGATTGCCACTGCGCCAGTCAACCCGGCGGACTCAAGGGGGGCAGTTGAGCGGTGTGCCCTGCGTGCCGCTGCACATGCCGCGCGGCCCGATCAGGTGGGCACCTGAGCGAATCAAGCGCGTACCGTCGCTCGCCCAGCATCCACCAGCGTCGCACGCCGACACGAAAACCTGCGGCTCGATGCGCCGCGGCGGCGGCGTCGCCTGGACTGAGGGCGCCGAGACTCGCGGTGCCGGCCGCGGGACGACGATTGGCGACACACTGATCGGCGGCGATGCAATCTGCTTCGGCGGGGGCGGCTCACCGGTGCCGCCGAGACAGGCGCGCGCAGCATTGCGCCGCAACCTGTCTACCGCCAATCGGGCCGGTGCCGGGCCAGCCTCGGACGCCCTTCGGGAAGCCATCAAGACAGCTTCCTGCGCCTGCAGAATCTCGAGCGCCTGCCGGCAACCGGCCGACTCGATGGGGTTGGTCCCGTCGGCGCGCGCGGCACCCGCGCCCAAGGCGAGCGCCAGGCAATGGCCCCAGATGAACGATTGCTTCGCTGATTCCATGGCGTGCTTCGATCGGATTTCCCTGCGAAAGTGCCCGGTCGCCGGACCGATGGTCGATGGGCGCGAAAGTGCAGGCGTACCGGCCATTCTCGGCGGCTGAAGGGGCTCATGATTTTCTCAGCATAGGTTGGGCGCGGGGCGGGGCGGCGCCCCGCTGCTGTGCCCTACCTCGCTGCCAGAGTGTCGCGCGCCTCCCGCGCGCGCAATCCGGCCAGGCGGATCGACTCGCGCTGCGACGCGCTGGCCACCGGGAGCGGCATGTCGCCGCGCGGAATCAGGCCGAATCGCTGTGCTTCGCGCGCTTCGGCGAGCACCTGGACGCGCGACTTCACCGAAACGAAGTGCATTGCGTATTCGGGGGTCACCTCGCCGCGCGGAATCTGGCCCGTGGCAAGCGCCGCCGCCGCCTGTGCCCCGACCTCGCCCCGCGAGCGGGTCCAGGCGATGCGGCTCGGATAGTCGGGCAGCGCTTCACCGCGCGGAATCCGCCCGGCGGCGACGGCGCCCCGCGTCTCTTCGCGCACCTCGGCGCGCGTTCTTGGCGCCTGCTCGTCGCTCGGCGCGTCGAAGAAATTCTGCGCGCTTGCTGCACCACTGATGGCCCCTAAAACCGCCAGGGCAAGAATGGACTTTGGAAATCGCATGGAGTACTCCTGAGAAATCATGTTGAACAACCGGTGCGCGCGCCGCGTCAGCAACACGCCGTCCGTGACCATGAGTCGTTGCGGCCCGGTTGACATTTCATTCGTTTCGATTGCAGCTGAAATGCTTCGACCCTGGGCGCGAAATGAAGCGAGAACCGTGACGCCAGATGCTCTCTTCCAAGGCAACTGAAAACCCGGGAGACCCCATGCAGGACGAACCATCGATCGGCGCACACCTCACCACCCCGCGCTGGGGTTACGTGCACCACGGCATCTACACGGGCGCGGGTCGGGTGATCCATTACGCAGGGTTCAATCAGCCGTTTCGAAGCGGGCGCATCGAGGAGGTTCCGTTCGAGCACTTCACGCGTGGCAGGAGCGTGCAGGTCAAGGCCTGGGCAGCGCCGAAATTCTCAGGCGCGGCCGCGGTGGTGCGCGCGCGCGCAAGGTTGGGCGAGAACCGTTACGACCTCTGGGCCAACAACTGCGAACACTTTGCCGAGTGGTGCATCTCCGGAACGAGCCGCAGCGAACAGGTGGATTCGATGGCGGGAAAGCTGCGCGGCGCGCTTGACGCGCTCAGCTCTCTGCTGACGGCCCGCGGCTCCGCCAGGCAGAGTCCGGGCTGAACCGGGCCGGTCGGCAGCAGCCCTGACCCACCGGGCAACCAGCCCACCATGGCCACCATATAGCCGCCATGGGCATGGCGGCGCGAGAATCGTTCACCGGCAAGCGCTCCGCGCGGTGCCGGCCTTGTCCTGCGCCTGCCTGATGCGAATCACCGTCCTGGAACTCCGGGCCGACGGGCGCGCTAGCATCACCACCACCGAAGGGATTCATCGTACCTCAACTCAATGCCTACCTGTCCTTTGACGGCAACTGCGCCGAAGCCATGAAGTTCTATGCGCGCGTGCTCGATGCCAAGCTCGAAGCGCTGATCACCTTTGGGCAAGCACCTGCCGACATGCCGACACCGGCCAGCCACGCCGACCGCATCATGCACGCCTACCTGGTGCACCCCGACTTCGCGCTGATGGCTGGAGACACGCCACCGGGCATTCCGTACCAGGGTGTCAGCGGCGTGATGATGACCCTGACCTACCCGACGGCGGCCGAAGCGCAGCGCGTGTTCGCGGCCCTCGCCGAAGGCGGCAACGTCACCATGCCGCTGGGGGAAACGTTCTGG
>JANNKS010000253.1:0-6362 GCA_031396425.1 Rhizobacter sp.
AGGAATTGGAGAAGGTGCCTGCCTCGCCCAGCGGTGTGCTGCAGTTCCGCACCTCAGCCGATTCCTGGGTCGAAGTACAGGACGGCCGTGGGCAGATGTTGCTGTCGCGCAAGCTCGAATCGGGTGAGGCTGTCGGATTGAATGGCGCCATGCCGATGAAAGTGACGATCGGCAACGTGCGGGCGACCCAGGTGACGTTTCGTGGCAAGCCGATGGACTTGGCGCTATTCTCGCGCGACAACATTGCTCGTGTCGAGCTGAAATAGAGCGAGGTGCAGACCATGTCCGAAATCTGGGCGCCTGGTGACGATGGAGTGGTTCCTGCCGCACCGGCGGCACGTCGGTCACGGCAGGTGCCGGTGCGGTGGGGCTCAAACGTGGTGACCATCGGCGGCGACGCGCCAGTGCGGGTTCAGTCGATGACGAACACCGACACGGTCGAGGCAATCGCCACTGCGATTCAGGTCAAGGAGCTCGCCGTCGCGGGCTCGGAGCTGGTGCGGATCACCGTCAACACTCCGCAGGCCGCGCAGGCGGTACCGCACATCCGCGAACAGCTCGACCGCATGGGCATCGACGTGCCCTTGGTGGGCGACTTCCACTACAACGGGCATCGGCTGCTGACTGACTTCCCGGCCTGTGCCGAGGCGCTCAGCAAGTACCGCATCAACCCGGGCAACGTGGGCAAGGGCGACAAGGGCGACCGCCAGTTTGCGCAGATGGTCGAAGTGGCGGCGCGCTACGACAAGGTGGTGCGCATCGGCGTCAACTGGGGCAGCCTCGACCAGGAACTGCTCGCCGAGCTGATGGACGACAACGCCAGGCTCGCTGACCCGCACGCGCCGGGCCAGATCATGTACCGCGCGATCATCATGTCGGCGTTGCAGTCGGCCAAGCGCGCTGAAGAGATCGGCCTGCGCGCCGACCAGATCATCCTGTCGTGCAAGATGTCGGGCGTGCAAGACCTGGTCAGCGTCTATCGGGCGTTGGCGCGGCGCTGCGACTATGCGCTGCACCTCGGCCTGACCGAGGCTGGCATGGGCACCAAGGGAACGGTCGCTTCAACCGCGGCGCTCGCACTGCTGCTGCAGGAAGGCATCGGCGACACGATCCGCGTGTCGCTCACGCCCTTGCCTGGCGAGGCCCGCACCCAGGAGGTCGTGGTCGCACTGGAGATCCTTCAGTCACTGGGGCTGCGCTCGTTCAACCCGAGTGTCACCGCGTGCCCAGGCTGCGGGCGCACCACGAGCACCACTTTCCAGACCCTGGCCAAACAGATCGACGACTTCCTGCGCGCCCAGATGCCGGTCTGGAAGGCGCGCTACCCCGGTGTGGAAACGATGAAAGTCGCGGTGATGGGCTGCATCGTGAACGGCCCCGGCGAAAGCAAACACGCCAATATCGGCATCAGCCTGCCGGGCACCGGCGAGGCACCGGCAGCGCCGGTGTTCATCGACGGCGAAAAGGCCATGACGCTGCGCGGCGAAGGCATTGCTCAGGAGTTCCAGGGCATCGTCGAGAAGTACATCGACCAGCATTACGGCGCGGCGGTCAACGCGCATTGATGTTGCGCGCGTTCTCGGATTTTCTGCCACCTGGCGTGGCCCCACTCCCTCCCGAATCCAGCCATGGCTGACATCCTGCGTGCCGTCAAGGGCATGAACGACATCCTGCCGGCCAGCGTGCCGCGCAGCGATCGCCTGCCCGACTCGGCACTCTGGTCCTGGTTCGAGACGACCGTGCGTGAGGTGCTCAGCCGCTATGGCTACCAATACCTCGTGACCCCGGTTGTCGAGCCGACGGCGCTGTTCGTGCGCGGTCTGGGCGAGGTCACCGACATTGTCGAGAAAGAGATGTACTCGTTCGTCGACGCGATGAACGGGGACCGGCTCACATTGCGGCCCGAGGCGACGGCCGGCATCGTTCGCGCGATGATCGAGCACAACGCGCTCTACAACGGCCCGCTGCGGCTGTGGACGATGGGCCCGATGTTCCGGCATGAGAGGCCTCAAAAGGGCCGTTACCGGCAGTTCCACCAGCTCGACGTCGAGGCGCTCGGGTACGCCGGCCCCGATGTCGACGCCGAGATGATTCTGGTGGTGCGCGCACTGTGGGTCGCCCTCGGGCTGGCGGTTGGGCGCGACGTGCGCCTCGAGATCAATAGCCTGGGCCAACCCGACGAACGGCGGGCCCACCGTGACGCACTGGTGCAGCACTTCGAGCGCCACGCCGCGACGCTCGACGCCGACGCCAAGCGTCGCCTGCACAGCAACCCCTTGCGCATCCTTGACAGCAAGGTCCCGGCAATGCAGCCATTGATCGAAGCCGCACCCCAGCTGTTCGATTTCCTCGGCGAGAAGTCGCTCGCCCACTTCGATGCGCTGCGAGCGGTGCATGATGCGGCGGGCCTGGCTTACCGCGTCAATCCGCGCCTGGTGCGTGGAATGGACTATTACAACCTCACCGTGTTCGAGTGGGTCACCGACCATCTCGGATCGCAAGGCACGGTGTGCGGGGGCGGGCGTTACGATGGGCTGTTCGAACAACTCGGGGGCAAGGCTTCGACGGCGGTGGGCTTCGGGCTGGGCATCGAGCGGCTGTTGCTGCTTTTGCAGGAACTCGCCGTACCGGTGCCGAGCGCAGCGTCAAGTGTCTATGCCGTGTTGCCGTCGCCGTCGGCCCTGGCGCGCGCCATGGTGGCCCTGGAAGCCTTGCGTACCGCCGGCGTGACGGTGACGATGAATGCCGGCTTCGGCAGCATGAAGTCGCAGTTCAAGCGGGCCGACGCCAGCGGGGCGCGCTATGCCTTGGTGTTCGGCGACGACGAACTCGGGCGCGGCGAAGTGGCATTGAAAGACCTGCGCGACCCGAATGCCGCGCAGCGCTGCCTGGCGCTTGCCGATGCACCTCTGTGGGCCGCTGAACTGGTGCACGCATAATCTCGCCTTTACCCGGATTTTCCCTGCGCCATGGCCACGCATCTCGACCTCGAAGAACAAGAACAACTCGACCAGCTCAAGGCATTCTGGAACCAGTACGGCAACCTCATCACCTGGCTGCTGATTCTGGCGCTGGGTGTGTATGCTGCCTGGAACGGCTGGAACTACTGGCAGCGTGACCAGGCGACCAAGGCGGCGGCCATTTTCGAAGAACTTGACAAGGCCTACCAAGCCGGCGACCTGGCCAAGACCGCCGGCATCTTTGCCGACATGAAGGCGCGATTTCCCGGCACGACGATCACGCAGCAAGCCGGCTTGTTGACGGCCAAGTTGCAGGCCGACAAAGGCCAGCCTGACCCCGCTGCCGCGACGCTGGAATGGCTTGCCGCCCAGTCTGGCGAGCCGGAGTACCAGGCCATCGCGCGCCTGCGCCTGGCGGGTGTCTTGCTCGATCAGAAAAAGTACGACGACGCATTGAAGCAGCTGGACAGCGCCGCATCGAAGGAATTCGAAGCACTGGTGGCAGACCGGCGCGGTGACGTGCTGATGGCTCAAGGCAAGCCCGACGACGCCAAGGTGGCCTACCAGCGCGCCTGGAAAGCGATGGACGGCAAGGTCAGCTACCGCCGTCTGATCGAAGCCAAGCTGACTGCGATGGGGGCTGCACCGACCGAAGAGCCGACCAAGCCCGCCGCGGCCAAGGTCGGTGAGGCGAAACCATGACATCGATTCAGCGGCACGCCCGGCACTGGCTGGGCTGGAGCTGCGCCCTGCTCGCCGCCTGCGCGAGTTCCGACAAGCCCGCGCCCAAACCGCTCGAAGCCTTGACACCGCAGATTTCCGGGCGCCAGGTCTGGAACCGGTACGTCGACGGCGTGAGCTTTCCGCTCGCCGTGGCCGTCAACGGCAATGTGTTCACGGTCGCCGGTGACGACGGCACCGTGCTGGCGCTCGACGCGACTGGCGGGCGCGAACTCTGGCGCGCCGAGGTCGGCACCAAGCTGAGTGCCGGCGTGGGCAGCGACGGCCGCTTTGCCGCGGTCGTGACTCGCGGCACCGAGCTGGTGGTGATCGAAGCCGGCCGCATCGTCTGGCGCAAGTCGCTCGGGGTGCGCGTCAGCAATGCGCCCCTGGTGGCCGGAGAACGCGTCTTTGTGCTTGCGGTGGACCGCTCGGTGCATGCCTTTGATGTGCTTGACGGCCAGCCGCTGTGGACGTCTCGGCGCCCAGGTGACCCGCTAACGCTGTCGCAGTCCGGCGCTCTGCTCGCCTACAAAGACACTTTGCTGGTCGGGCAGGGCCCACGCCTGGCCGGGCTGGACCCGCTCAGGGGCAGCGTGCGCTGGGAGGCGCCGGTGGCCACTCCTCGCGGCACCAATGAAGTCGAGCGGCTCGCCGATCTGGTGGGTCCGGTGGCCCGGGTCGGCAGCCTGGTGTGCGCGCGCGCTTTCCAGGCTGCGGTCGGTTGTGTCGATGCCGAGCGCGGCACCGCCAGCTGGAGCAAGAACGTCGGCGGAACGAATGGCATCGCAGCCGATGAACAGTTCGTGTTCGGTGCCGACGCGTCAGACCGGCTTACCGCCTGGCGCACGGCAAGCGGCGAGATCGCTTGGAATTCCGATGGGCTGCTGTACCGCGGCCTGAGTGCCCCGTTGAGCGTGGGCAAGACGCTGGTGTTCGGCGACGCCGAAGGCACGGTGCACTGGCTGTCGCGCGAAAAAGGTGAACCGTTGCTGCGCCTGCTCACCGATGGCAGTGCGGTCGTGGCGGCGCCCACGATCGCCGGAACGACGATGCTGGTCGCGACCCGCAAGGGCGGGCTGTTCGCATTCCGCCCCGAGTGAGGCTGCACAAGGCTTCCATGCACTGCGCGTCCCTGAACAGAATGAATCAGGACGCTGAATGACGCCCGTGCTGGCCGTGGTGGGCCGCCCCAACGTGGGCAAGTCGACCCTGTTCAACCGCATCACGAAGAGCCGCGACGCAATCGTTGCGGACTTTTCCGGCCTCACGCGCGACCGCCACTATGGCGACGCGCGCCTGGGCGATCGCCGCTTCATCGTCATCGATACCGGCGGTTTCGAGCCCGACAGTGACGCCGGCATCGTCAAGGAAATGGCCAAGCAGACCCAACAGGCGGTCGCCGAGGCCGACGTGGTGATCTTCGTCGTCGACGCCCGCAGCGGCGTGAGCGGCCAGGACCATGACATCGCGCGTTTCCTGCGCCCGACCGGCAAGAAAGTGGTGCTGGCGGTGAACAAGGCCGAAGGCATGTCCGAGGGGCCGCAACTCGGCGAATTCTTCGAACTCGGCCTGGGCGAGCCGCACCCGGTGTCAGCCGCGCACGGGCAGGGCATCCGCAGCTTGCTCGAGGTGGCGCTGGAGGATTTCCCGGCGCCCCCCGAAGAGGCGGCGCCGGAAGAAAACGCGCCGATTCGCCTGGCGGTGGCCGGCCGGCCCAACGTGGGCAAATCCACACTCATCAACACCTGGCTGGGCGAAGAGCGGTTGATCGCCTTTGACCAGCCTGGCACCACCCGCGACGCGATTCACGTGCCCTTTGAACACGGCGGGCAGAAGTTCGAACTCATCGACACCGCCGGACTGCGCCGCAAGGGCAAGGTGTTCGAGGCGGTCGAGAAGTTCTCGGTGGTCAAGACGCTGCAGGCAATATCCGATGCCAACGTGGTGCTGCTGCTGCTCGACGCCACCCAGGGCGTGACCGACCAGGACGCGCACATCGCCGGCTACATCCTCGAAAGTGGCCGGGCCGTCGCGCTGGCGGTCAACAAATGGGACGCGGTGGACGACTACCAGAAGCAGACCCTGGCACGGTCGATCGAGCAGCGCCTGGCGTTTCTGCGCTTCGCGCCGGTGATGCACATTTCAGCGAAGCGCCGCCAGGGCCTGGCGCCGGTGTGGAAGGCGATTGTCCAGGCTCACGCCTCGGCGATCCGCAAGTTGCCCACCCCACAATTGACCCGGCTGCTGCAGGAGGCGGTGGAACACCAGGCGCCGAAACGTTCCGGCGGGTTTCGCCCCAAGCTGCGTTACGCGCACCAGGGCGGCATGAACCCGCCGATCATCGTGATCCACGGCAATTCGCTCGAACACGTGACCGATTCCTACAAACGCTACCTCGAAGGGTGTTTCCGCGACCACTTCAAGCTGGCTGGCACGCCGCTGCGCATCCAGCTGAAGTCCTCAACCAACCCCTACGACGACAAACGCGCCTGAGGCACCGGATCCCCGCTGGCGAGGGGGTTGGCGGTGCTGTGTTAACGTCAATGCCTCATCGACTTTCATCACGGAGCATATCGTGAGCAACAAAGGGCAACTCCTACAAGACCCGTTCCTGAACCTGCTGCGCAAAGAGCATGTTCCGGTGTCGATCTACCTTGTCAACGGCATCAAGTTGCAGGG
>JANNKS010000100.1:0-7201 GCA_031396425.1 Rhizobacter sp.
GGGGCTCGAGCCCCTGCGCGACGAGTTTTTCCATGATGCCGCGCTCTTCGCGCGCCCCTTCGAGCGAACGCTCTGCGGTGGCCAGCGCGATGCGCGACTCCTCCACTTCCTTGGTGCGCTGTTCGATCTGCGCCTCGAGCATCACCGCCTGCATGCCCTGTTCGGCCTGGCGCCCTTCGAACGAGGAGCGCTCGACCTTCACGAATTCGGGGCTGTCCTTGATGATGTCGGCCGAGAACCTGGGCTCGCGGCCTTCGGCTTCGGCAAACAGGCGTGCCATGCGCGCTTCGAGCGCCAGCGCCTGCTGGCGGCGGGTCTTGAATTCGCCGCCGGCCTGCGTCGGGCTGAGCGAGACCAGCAGCGTGCCGGCTTCGACGGCCTGGCCTTGCACGACGTGAATCTCGCGGATCAGGCCGCCTTCCAGGCTCTGCATCAATTGCACGCGCGCCGCGGGAATGACCTTGCCTTGCGCCTGGGCCACGGTGTCGACTTCCGACATCCCGGCCCAGACCACGAGGCCGGCGAACGTGGCGGCGATGACGAACAACAGCAGGCTCGACGCGCGGCTGATCTCGCCCAGGCGCGACGCTTCCGAAATGCTTTCGTAGGCGCGCGGCTTCGGTGCCGGCACGCTGGCCGACGTGCCGGAAGGGGTGGGTTTCGGCGTGGGGTTCATGCTTGCTCCTTGATTGCCGCGCCGCCGGCGCGCAGCACTTTGTCTTTCGGGCCCTGCGCGACCAGGCGGCCGCGGTCGAGCACGATCACTCGGTCGACCAGTTCCAGCATCGACGGTTTGTGCGTGATGAGCACCAGGGTCTTGCCTTGAGTCGCACTCTTGAGCTGGTTGAGCAGCTGGCGCTCGGCGGTCGGGTCCATCGCGCTGGTGGGCTCGTCCAGCACGAGGATCGGTGCATCGCCGATCAACGCGCGGGCCATCGCCACCGCCTGGCGCTGGCCACCCGACAGGCCTTCGCCGTGGTCGCCCACTTTGAGCTGGTAGCCTTCGGGGTGCAGGTTCGCGAATTCGT
Organism: Rhizobacter sp.; assembly: GCA_031396425.1. GTDB lineage: Bacteria > Pseudomonadota > Gammaproteobacteria > Burkholderiales > Burkholderiaceae_C > JAEMQF01. Next base: position 1,029 of record JANNKS010000100.1, read on the forward strand.
GTACACCGGCCAGTTCCGCGGCCCGCAGCACCTGCGCGTCGGAGGGTCGGTCGGCGCCGAGTGCGATGTTCTGGCGCAGCGTGCCGCTCATCAGCCAGTTGTCCTGCAACACCGAGCCGATGTTGCGGCGCAGATCGGCGGGGTCGATCTGGCGCACGTCGAAGCCGCCGACCATCAGCTTGCCGTCGTCGGGCGGGTACATGCCCAGCAGCAGTTTGATGAGGGTCGACTTGCCCGACCCGACGCGCCCGATCACGGCGACGCGTTCGCCGGGTTCGATGCGCAGCGACACCTTGTCCAGGATGGGCGTCTGCTGGCCCGGGTAGCGGAAGCTCACCTCGGTCAACTCGATCGAACCGCGCAGCCGGTTGTGCGCCATGCGCTGCTGGCCCGGCGTGTGCTCGCGCGGCAGCGCCATCACCTTGCACAGGGCGCGATAGCTCGCGAGCGACTGGTTCATGCGGATCAGCAGCTGCGACAACTGCGCCAGCGGCTGGATCGCCCGGCCGCACAGGATGGAGCCGGCAATGATCGCGCCCGATCCGAGCTGGCCGTCGATCGCGAGAAAGACGCCGATCGTGACGACGGCGATCTGCGACACCATGAAGACCAGGTTGGCCCAGTTGGCGCCAAGCGTGGCGAGAAAGCGCGTCTTCATGCCGATGCGGGCTTGATGCGCCACCGACTCTTGCCAACGCCTGCGCATGACGGCACCGGCACCCAGGGCCTTGATGGTTTCCAGCCCATACAAGGTTTCCACCAGGACGGCCTGCTTGACCTGGCTGTCTTCCTGGCTGGTCTGCGACAGGCTCTTCATCGACGGCTGCAGCAGGACGCCCGCGATGAGCATCAGTGGAATGGCGACCACCGGCACCCAGGCCATCGGCCCACCGATGAAATACAGCGCCACGATGAACAGCACCGCGAATGGAATGTCGATCAGTGTGGTCAGCGTGGCGCTGGTGAAGAAGTCGCGCAGCGTCTCGTATTCCTTCAGCACGTTCGACAGCGAACCGGTCGGCCCGCGGCGCGCGCGCATGTCGAGGTCAAGCACGTGGTCGAACACCGCGTCGGCGATTTCGGTGTCGGCCCGGCTTCCCGCGACGTCGAGGAAGTAGGCCCGCAGGGTCTTGATGATGAAGTCACTGCCGAACACGATCGCCACGCCGAATAGCAGCGCGTACAGCGAACCCAGCGCGTTGTTCGGAATGACGCGGTCGTAGACGATCATTGAAAAGATCGACGTGGCCAGCGCGAACAGGCTGGTCAGCACCGCTGCCAGGCCGGCGCGCCAATACAGCGGCCTGGCAATCAGGATCGGGCCCCAGAACCAGTGGCCGCGGCGCCCGCGCGGCACGTTCGCCTCGGATGACGGCGCGCGCAGGGGCGGCTGCACGCGAATGGCACGGCCGTTGTAGGTCGCCATCAGTTCAGCATGGGTCAGGCGGATCGGGCGGCCTTCCTTGGGCGAGAACACCTCGAAATCGTCGGGCCCTTCGCGGTTGATCAGCACGCTCGCATCGCCATCGTTGCCGAGCAGGAGCAAGGGCTCGTTCTGCGCCGGCATGGGCGGCTCGAAGGCGGCGATCGTGGTGGTCCCGAAACCCAGGCTTTCAGTCGCATCGATGAAGTCTTTCGCTGCCCAAGGCTCGTCCGGCCGCGCGACTGTGGCGCGCAGAGCGGCAAGCGACATGGCCCTGCCGTGGTGGTCCAGCAGGAACAGCAGGCAGGCTTCCAGCGGCTCGGGCTTGGGGTCGCCTGGGGGTTGGATCGAGGCCGGCAGGTTCGCCGCGCGTGGCAGTTCTTGGACGGGTGCAAGCATGGTGGGGTGCAGGGCTGAAGGGTTTGGTTCTGGATCCGGAACGCGAGTCGTTGGGTGTTGAAGCTGCCGTCGAACTCGCGCTCAGCGGTTTGATTCGGTGGCCATGGCCAACGGCCAGTACGACGTGCTGTAGTAGAGGGTCTGCCAACGCGCCAGCGACTCATCGACCTCCGCCTCGGTGAGGCCGACGCCCGCCGCGTGCAAAGCCTCCTGCGAATTCAACAGATCCAGCAGGCTGCCGCGCCGGTTCGCGAACTGTTCGCGCACGGCCCGCAGAGCCTGTGCGGCGAGCGTGACGCCCTCGCGTCGTGCCGAAAGCACCGCGGCTGCGTTCTCTTCACCGGCAAGGGACTGTGCGAGGGCGCGTTCAACCTGCAGGCTCAGGCCGCGCACCTGTTCGGCGGCCTCGACGGCGCGATGCGCGGCCTGCGCCGCGCGGGCCTGATCCGCGCCACCGCTGTAGAAGCTGTAGCGCATGACAACGGCTGCAGTCAGGTCCGTGCCGGGCGCCCCGGCGCCGACGATGTCACGGCGCTGTGCGCTGAGCTCCAGTCCGACCGTGGGCCGCTCGCGGCGCAGCGCGAGGTCGAGTTCATGTTCCGATGCACGGCGATTCGCTTCCGCGCCGCGCACCGCGGGGAATGCGCGCACCAGCGTCGGGGTGTCTGCGGCGATTGCGCGCCGGTCAATGAGTGGCAGCGCGGGCAGTTCGATGGCGCCTGGTGCGGTATCAAAGACTTCGCGGTAGGACGACTCGCTGTTGCGCACCCGCGTTTGCGATGCGGCAAGAGCGGCTTTGGCGTCGGCCAGTCGCGACTGCGCGCGCCAGATGTCGCTGACCGGGCCACCACCCAGATCGAAGCGTCGGGTGAGGTAGGAAACCAGGCTGTCCATCGACTGGAGATTGAGGCGCGCCTGGGCCAGCAGGCGCCGGCTTCTCACCACCTCGTGCCAGGCCTGAACACCGCGCAGGGCGACCTCGTCGCGCCTGCCGTCCAGCCGTGCGAGCACGGCGGCGCTGCGTTCCTTGCCGGCGGTCACGGCCGTGTCCACGGCGCCGGAGTCGTAGAGGTTCTGGCTCAAGGTCAACCCTACGCTGGCGGTTTCATACTTGCGCTCGGGGTTGCCGGAGATCGTGCTGCGATCCAGCCTGTTGCCCGCGCTGTCCACCCTGGCGCCGATCTGGGGGCGGTTAGCTGCGCCGAGTTCCCGGGTCGATTCGAGTGCGCCTGCATAGGTTGCTCGCACGGCCAACACATCGGGATGAACTTGAACGGCGCGCTGCACCTGTTCGCGAAACGACTCGATGGGCGTACCGCGGCCCGGTCGTGACAGGTCCTGCACAGCTTTGAGCAAGAAATCGATCTGCGCTTCACCGAGCGATGTGGTCGGCAACCCCAAGGGTGCGGCAGCCAGTTCCTGGACCACCGGCGAACCGGTGGTCGACTGGACCGGTGCGGGCACGGCCTGCGCACCTGCAGGCGCCCCATGCAGGGTCAGCGCGAGACCAATGGCGTGCAGCACGAAGGCCGTTGCCTTGCGCATGTGATGCTCGGATTGGCCCGTTTGCCTTGTGAGTTTCACTGTGTTGCCCATCGTGGTCTTGTGCGCTTCCAGCCACCGCGCAAAAGCGCAGCAATACCGGGTGGCGAGTTAGGTGATCAGAAAGTCTGAAGGCTGTCTGGCGCCGATCTTAGGCAGGCTTGTGTGGCCGTGCCGTGCCCACCCCTGGGTTGAGTGACCGGCCATGCCATTGGCCCGTGAACTGCGTCGCAGTTTTCAGGGGCGACGCGATCCCTTGGACCGGGGGGTGCGCAGGCACATCGCCAAAGCCGATCGACACGACTACTCGGGAAGTCGCTGCAAGAGGTTGGCCGTCAGTCTGCCGCCGCTACTCGCGTTGATACAAGACATCTGGGCAGTTCACGCACCTGAGTGACTCGCCGAAGCGTTTCATGAGCCTCAGTGTTCCAGCCGGGCGGGACCAGAGAGGCTTGACGACTCGCGTGTTCCGGTATGGCTGATCTGCAGCGTTTTCGCGCCCTTTGATTTCCTCCTGGCGGCTTGGGGCGATCGATCCGACTTGCAATCGATGCAGTCTTTTGATACTGTGTATATGTACAGTCATCGAGACAGAAAGGCAAGTCGTGGCAAACGATTCCGAAGGGGCTCCCGTGCGCCTGCTTGACGCCTTGCGCGAGCGATGGTCTGCACCCACGTGCTCAAGCTGGGCGGCGGCGCGGTGCGCAGCCCGCTCGATGGGCTGCTGGATCCTTCATTGCCGCGCATTCGAGAACCCGAGCCGTGCCACCGAGTCTTCCGCGCTACGCCGAACTTCACTGCCGCAGCAATTTCAGCTTCCTGACCGGCGCGTCGCACCCTGAAGAGCTGGTGGCGCGTGCCGCGCAGCTCGGGTACGCGGCGCTCGCGATCACGGACGAGTGTTCGCTGTCGGGCGTGGTGCGCGCGCACCTCGAGGCCAAGCGCCATCCGCAACTGCACCTGATCATCGGCTGCGAGATGCGGTTGGCGGCTGGCGGGGTGGGTGCCGCTTCTGCCGCTTCCGCCGCTGCCGCGGTGGGTACGGTCGCTGCGGCGCCCGTGAAACCAGGGGCTGCGAAGGCCGCACCGGGCGCCGCCGCGTTTGCGAAACCTGCATCCGGCGCAGCGGCACCTGCGAAGGGCGTGGCTGCGTCGGCTTCGGGCGCCGCTGCGCCGGCAGCACTGGCATCCTTGCCCGGCGCGGCGCTCAACGCTGCGCCGCTGATGCGCCTGGTGCTGCTCGCGCAAACCCGGCGCGGCTACGGCAACCTGTCGCAGTGGATCACGGTGGCACGGCGGCGGGCAGAAAAAGGGAGTTATCTCGCCTACGCGTCCGACGTCGAAGGGCGCGTGCCGAACGCACCGTTCCTCACCGGCCTGCCCGATTGCCTGGCGCTGCTGGTGGCGCACGCGGGCCAGCCGTTCGAGTCGCTGTTCGCGCAGGCGTTGTGGCTGAAAACCTGGTTCCAGGAGCGCGCGTTTCTCGCGCTCGAGCTGCTGCACCGCGGCGGCGACGATGATTTGCTCGACACCGTGCAGCGTGTCGCCGAACTGACCGGGCTGCCCGTCGTCGCTGCGGGCGACGTGCTGATGCACCTGCGTTCGCGCAAGCCGCTGCAGGACACGCTCACCGCCACGCGCCTGGGGTTGCCGGTGGCGCAGTGCGGCTGGTTCCTCGAACCGAATGCCGAAGCGCACCTGCGCTCGCTCGGGCGCCTGAGCGGCCTGTACCCGGCCGACACGCTGGCGCGCACGCTCGAACTGGCCGGGCGCTGCAGCTTCTCGCTCGACGAGCTGCGCTACGAGTACCCGCAAGAGATCGTGCCCGACGGTGAAACACCCTCGTCGCACCTGCGCACGCTCACCGAACACGGCCTGCTGCGGCGCTACCCGGCGCGGCGTTTCCCCGGCGGGCCGCCGGCTGAAGTGCGCCGCCTTGTGGAACACGAACTCGCGCTGATCGCGCAGCTGAAGTACGAACCGTATTTCCTCACCGTTGCCGACATCGTGCAGTGGGCGCGCGCCCAGGGCATCCTGTGCCAGGGCCGCGGCAGTGCGGCCAATTCGGCGGTGTGCTATTGCCTGGGCGTGACCGAGGTCGACCCGGCCCGCATGAGCGTGCTGTTCGAGCGTTTCATCAGCGCCGAACGCAACGAGCCGCCCGACATCGACGTCGACTTCGAACACCAGCGCCGCGAAGAGGTCATCCAGTACATCTACCGCAAGTACGGCCGGCACCGCGCCGCGCTGACCGGCGTGGTCATCAGCTACCGGCCGCGTTCGGCGGTGCGTGATGTGGGCCGGGCGCTGGGCATCGACCTCGACCGCATCGACGCAGTGTCGAAAAGCCAGCAGTGGTACGACGGCAGGAGCATCTCGCCCGAGCGGCTGCGCGAGAACGGCTTCGACGCGGACGCGCCGGTGACGAAGCTGTGGGCCGAGCTGACGCACCAGCTGATCGGTTTCCCGCGCCACCTGTCGCAGCACCCGGGCGGCTTCGTGATCGCGAAAGAGCAGATCGCGTTGCTGGTTCCGGTGGAAAACGCGGCAATGGATGGCAGGAGCGTCATTCAGTGGGACAAGGACGATCTCGATGCGCTCGGGCTGCTGAAGGTCGACATCCTCGCGCTGGGCATGTTGAGCGCGATCCGGCGGGCGCTGGGCCACATCAGCGCCAAGCTGGGGCGTTGCGAGGATGAACCGTTCGAGATGCAGGACGTGCCCGCCGAAGACGATGCCACCTACGACATGGCGTGCCGGGCCGACACGGTGGGCGTGTTCCAGATCGAATCGCGTGCGCAGATGAGCA
>JANNKS010000107.1:0-4048 GCA_031396425.1 Rhizobacter sp.
GGGCAGGACACGCCGCTGCCCCGGATGCCGGGGCTGCAGATCGAAGCACAGGAACTGCCCCAGACGATGGCCAAGTTCGACCTGACGCTGACGCTGCGCGAGCGTGGTGGGTGCATCCAGGGCAGCCTGGGATATGCCACCGCGCTGTACGAGCGCGAGACGATCAAGCGCCACGTCGAATATCTGAGGTGCATCGCCAGGGCGATGGTGGACAACGAAGTGCAGGAGATCGACCGGCTGGACATCTTGCCAGCAGCAGAGCGCCACAAGCTGCTGGTGGAGTGGAACGACACGGCGGTCGAGTACCCCGACAACAAATGCGTGCACGAACTGTTTGAAGCGCAGGCGGAACGACAGCCTGACGCCATTGCGGTCAAACAAGGCGAGCGGCAGATGAGCTACGGCGAGCTCAATGCGAAGGCCAACCAGCTGGCGCACCGGCTGCGCAAGTTGGGCGTCAAACCCGACGAGCGGGTCACGCTCCTGCTCGAACGATCAATTGACTTGGTGCTGGCGCAGCTGGCAGTGCTGAAGTGCGGGGCTGCCTATGTGCCGCTCGATCCTGAAATGCCGGCAAACAGACTGGCGTTCATGATCGAAGACAGCAGTTGCTTCGCATTGGTCAGCGAGCGCACACGAAAAGTCCCGTCGACTTCCAATGTGGTCCGGGTCAACGTTGATGAGGCACTTGCCGACTCACCGCAGCACAACCTCGGCCCGATCGGGACTTGGCGTTCTGCCGCCTACGTCATGTACACGTCCGGTTCTACCGGGCGACCAAACGGTGTCGTCATACCGCACCAGGCGATTGCCAGACTGGTGGTGAGGAACGCTTACGCCGCTTTCTCGGCCGAAGACCGATTTGCATTTGCTGCGAACCCGGCTTTTGACGCAAGCACGTTGGAGGTCTGGGGGGCGCTTCTCAACGGCTGCCAAATCGTCGTGATTGATCGGGAATTGCTTCTCGACCCTGTGCGCTTTGCCCAAACCCTGCTCGCATCGAGAGTCACCGTCCTGTGGTTGACGGTCGGTCTGTTCAATCTGTACGCCGATGAACTCATTGAAGTGCTGCCGGGCCTTCGTTACCTGATTGTCGGTGGCGATGTTCTCGACGCTCGCGTGATTGCCAGAGTACTGCGGAAGGGCCGGCCCCAGCATCTGCTCAATGGGTACGGGCCCACCGAAAGCACGACCTTCGCAACCACCTTCGAGGTCGATTCAATCGTCGATGTAAGCGCTCGAATTCCCATCGGACGCCCGATTTCCAATACCCGCGTCTACATCCTCGACGGCAGCGCCGAGCCGGTGCCAACTGGTGTGGCTGGTGAACTCGTCATCGGCGGTGCTGGTCTGGCGCTGGGTTATCTGAACCAGTCCGAACTGAATGCTGAACGATTTATCCATGACCCCTTCAGTTCCGAGCCAGAAGCGCGGATGTACAAGACTGGGGATCTAGCGCGCTACCTGCCGGACGGCAACATTGAGTTCTTGGGTCGCAGCGATTTTCAGGTCAAGATTCGCGGCTTTCGGATTGAGCTTGGTGAGGTTGAGGCCAAGCTGGGTGAGTGTGAAGGTGTCGGGGAAGTGGTGGTGCTGGCGCGAGAAGATGCGCCGGGCGAGAAGCGGCTGGTGGCGTACTACACGGTGCAGGGCAGTCCTGGCGAGGCAGAGCAACTGCACACTGCAACAGGACACAACGCCGAGCGGCTGCGAGAGCAACTGTCGACCCAGCTGCCCGAGTACATGGTGCCAGCGGCCTTCGTGGCCCTGCAGAGAATGCCCCTCACGCCCAACGGCAAGATCGACCGAAAGGCCTTGCCCGCACCGGAAGCGAGCGCCTTTGCCAGCAAGGAGTACGAAGCGCCGGTGGGCGAGGTCGAGACTGCCCTGGCGCAGATCTGGAGCGAAGTACTCGGCCTGCAGCGCATCGGTCGGCGCGACAACTTCTTCGAGTTGGGCGGGCACTCCCTGATCGCCGTGCGCGTGGCCTCGCGCGTGCAGCAACGCCTGGGCATGGCGCTGGACCTGGCGGATCTGTTCCACAAGCCTGAACTCGGTGCGCTGGCCGAATTGCTCAGAAGCGCAACGCGCAGCGAACTGCCCGCCATCGCGCCAGTCGCGCGCGACCGGCCACTGGCCCTGTCATTCGCCCAACAACGCCTGTGGTTCCTCTCCCAGATGGAAGGCGTGAGCGAGGCGTATCACATTCCCAAGGGCTTGAGGCTCAAGGGTGAGCTCAACGCCCAGGCACTGCAGCGCACGCTGGACCGCCTGCTCGAGCGGCACGAAGCGCTGCGCACCCGGTTCATTGCGGTGGACGGCGAGCCCGCACAACACATCGCCCCAGCGGACATCGGCTTCGCGCTGCAGCACCACGATCTGCGTACTCACGCCGACCCAGGCGAAGTGAAGCAGGCACTGCAACGCCTCACCGAACAGGAAGCTGGCGAAGCCTTCAACCTCGAGACCGGCCCGCTCATCCGAGGCCGGCTCATCCGCACGGCCGACACCGAGCACCTGCTGCTCATCACGATGCACCACATCGTCTCCGACGGGTGGTCCATGGAAGTTCTCACCAGCGAGCTGAGCGCGCTGTACGGCGCATTCAGCCAGGGCCAGCAAGACCCGCTGCCCGCGCTGAGCGTGCAATACGCCGACTTCGCCGCCTGGCAGCGGCGCTGGTTGAGCGGCGACGTGCTGCAGACCCAGAGCCGGTACTGGCAACGCACCCTGGCCGGCGCGCCCGAGCTGATCGAGCTGCCCACCGACAGGCCGCGCCCGCAACGCCAGGACCACGCCGGTGCCAGCGTAGAGATCGAGTTCGATGCAGCGATGAGCGCCGGCCTCAAGGCACTCGGCCAGCGCCACGGCGCCACTCTCTTCATGACGCTGTTGGCGGCCTGGGCGATCGTGCTCAAGCGCCTGAGCGGGCAGGGCGAAGTGGTGATCGGCACGCCGGTGGCCAACCGCGCCAGGGCCGAACTCGAGCCGATGATCGGATTCTTCGTCAACACCCTGGCACTGCGTTTGAACGGCGAAGGCAGCCCCAGCGTGGCGCAGTGGCTGCAGCACACCAGGGCGCAAGCGCTGGCGGCGCAGCAGCACCAGGACCTGCCCTTCGAACAAGTGGTGGAGCTGATGCGCCCGGTGCGCAGCCTGGCGCACGGGCCGCTGTTCCAGGTGATGTTCGCGTGGGAGGGGCAGGACACGCCGCTGCCCCGGATGCCGGGGCTGCAGATCGAAGCACAGGAACTGCCCCAGACGATGGCCAAGTTCGACCTGACGCTGACGCTGCGCGAGCGTGGGGGGTGCATCCAGGGCAGCCTGGGCTATGCCACCGCGCTCTTCGAGCGCGAGACGATCCGGCGCCACGTCGAGTACCTGAGGTGCATCGCCAGGGCGATGGTGGACGACGAAGTGCAGGAGATCGACCGGCTGGACATCTTGCCAGCAGCAGAGCGCCACAAGCTGCTGGTGGAGTGGAACGACACGACGGTCGAGTACCCCGACAACAAATGCGTGCACGAGCTGTTTGAAGCGCAGGCGGCCCTGCAGCCGAATGCCATCGCCGTCAAACAGGGCGAGCGGCAGTGGCTCGATCCCATCGTCGGTGACGATGCCATCGGCAATCTCGTCGCCGATATGCGCCAGCTCGGTCGTCGGGAACCAGCGCGACAGATCTTTCGCGCGGACATCGGCAAGCCCGTCATTGGCATCGATCACATAGGCGAACGGAATTTCGTGCCGCCCCGGCGCTGTATCGATTTCGACATCATAATCGGCGAGCAGAATGTCGAGCTGTTCGGACAGATAATCGGCGAACAGCGCAGGCCGCGTCACGCTGATGCTGTAGCGCCCGGGGCGGGTCAGCCGTCCGAATGAACGATAGGAAGCAGAGCGCGCTTCGGACCCGCGATGCGTCAGGTGGATTTCAGGATAAGCGTAGCTGCCGTCGCTGCGGTGCGCGGGATCGGGCGGCGTTCCGGTTTCGGTGAAATGGCGGATCGCGGTGCGCAGCCGCTCGACCGACGCGGCATACAGGATTTCG
>JANNKS010000112.1:0-17971 GCA_031396425.1 Rhizobacter sp.
CATCAAGTTGCAGGGCCACATCGAATCGTTCGATCAATACGTCGTGCTGCTGCGCAACACGGTGACCCAGATGGTCTACAAGCACGCCATCTCGACGGTGGTGCCGGGCCGCGCGGTCAACTTCCAAGCGGCCGAACCATCAGACCCGTCCTGACGCCCTGGCGGTCGGCTGACGGCGGACGCCCCGTACCTTGAGTTCTTCGGATTCGTTTCCGCAGGGCGGTACCGATCCGCCTGCGCGCGCCATTCTGGTGGGGGTCGACCTGGGCCGGGCCCGCCATTTCGAAGCCAGCCTGGACGAATTGGCGCAACTCGCCGAGTCTGCCGGTGATGTGGTGGTGGCGCGCCTGATCGCGCGCCGCAAGGCGCCCGACGCGGCGCTCTTTGTCGGCTCGGGCAAGGCCGACGAAATCAAGGCGCTGGTTGAATCCGAGCGTGCCGAAGTGGTGCTGTTCGATCAGGCACTGTCGCCCGCGCAACAGCGCAACCTGGAGCGTCATCTCGGTGTGGCCGTGGCCGACCGCACGATGCTGATTCTCGAGATCTTCGGCGAACGCGCGCAGAGCCATGAAGGCAAGCTGCAGGTGGAACTTGCGCGCCTGCAATACCTCGCGACTCGTCTGGTGCGGCGCTGGAGCCACCTCGAGCGGCAGCGTGGCGGCATCGGAAACCGCGGCGGCCCCGGCGAAGCGCAGATCGAACTCGATCGGCGCATGATCGGCGAGCGCATCAAGGCGCTCAAGCTCAAGCTCGACAAGGTCAAGCGCCAGCGTGGGACGCAGCGCCGATCCCGTGAACGCAACCAGACCTTTCGGGTGGCCCTGGTGGGCTACACGAACGCCGGCAAATCGACCCTGTTCAATGCCTTGGTGAACGCCACTGCCTACGCCGCAGACCAGCTGTTCGCGACACTGGACACGACGACCCGGCAGCTGCACCTGCCTGGGGTCAGCCGGTCGGTGTCGTTGTCCGACACGGTCGGCTTCATTCGCGACCTGCCGCACAAACTGGTCGAGGCCTTCGAAGCCACGTTGCAGGAAACGGCTGACGCCGACCTGCTGCTGCACGTGATCGACGCGGCCAGCCCGATGCGCGACGAACAGATCGAGGAAGTGCAACGCGTTCTGGCCGATATCGGTGCCGACCGCGTGCCCCAAGTGCTGGTGTGCAACAAGTTCGACCTGCTCGACGAGTCGCAGCGGCCTCGGGCGCTCGTCGACACCCAGGAACGCGAAGGCGGCGCGCCGATGCGGCGCGTTTTTGTCAGCGCATTGCGCGGCGTCGGGCTCGACGATCTGCGCCAGGTGATCACGGATGCCGTAGCCATGCCAGTCGATGCCGACTTGAACGCTGGCGATTCGTCCCCAGATCTTCCACTCGCTGCACAATCACCCATCCCGGCTGAAGTGCAGCCGCCAACGACCGTGGCACGACGCACCGGCACCTCCAAGACCCTCGCATGACCATGAGCCACACGACTCACATTCAATCCGCTGGCCGTTTGCGTACCTTCGTCGCGGCGATGGTGCAATTCGCGACCGGCGCACTCCGGCGGCTCGCTTTTGCCTGGCGCACACGCGGGCCGGCGCCGGCGCGTGACGGCGCCATTCTCGCCAGCGGTCGCGGCGATGGCCCGCCCGATCTGGATGAGCTGTGGCGCGACCTGAACAAGAAGCTCGGCGGTTTGTTCGGTGGCAAACAGCCAGGCCCACGCGGCAATGGCAGCGGCGACTCGGGTGGCGGGCCGACGTTCCAGCCCGACCCCAAGAGCGCGGGCATCGGTGCCTTGCTGATCGCGGGAGTGGTGGCGTTGATCTGGCTTGGCAGTGGCTTTTTTATCGTGCAGGAAGGCGAACAGGCGGTGGTCACGTCGTTCGGCAAGTTCAACCGCACCGAAGATGCCGGCTTCAAGTGGCGCATGCCGTACCCCTTCCAGGCCCACGAAACCGTCAGGGTGACGCAGTTGCGTTCCCGCGAGGTCGGCAAGAACGCGGTGGTGCCCGCCACGGGCCTGCGCGATTCGTCGATGCTTACCGAGGATGAAAACATCATCGACATCCGTTTCACCGTGCAGTACCGACTGAAGGACGCTCGGGCATTCCTGTTCGAGAACCGCGAACCGGAAGAGGCCGTCTCGCTGGCGGCAGAGTCGGCGGTGCGCGAGATCGTCGGAAAAAGCAAGATCGACTCGGTTCTCTATGAGCAGCGCGACGCCATCGCCTCAGCGCTCGTCACTTCCATTCAGGCCCAGCTCGATCGGCTCAAGGCAGGCATCGTGGTGGTGAACGTGAACGTGCAGAGCGTGCAGCCGCCCGAGCAGGTCCTGGCCTCTTTCGAAGACACCCTCAAGGCCGGCCAGGACGGGGACCGCCTGAAAAAGGAGGGCCTGGCCTACGCGAGCGACGTGATTCCGAAGGCGCAAGGGTCATCGGCGCGCCTGCGGGAAGAGGCCGAAGGCTACAAGGCGCGCGTGATTGCGCAGGCCGAGGGCGATGCACAGCGGTTTCGCCAGGTGCTGACCGAATACCAGAAGGCCCCGGCCGTGACGCGCGACCGGCTCTACATCGAAACGATGCAGCAGGTGTACTCGAACGTGACCAAGGTGCTGATCGACAGCCAGAGCAACTCCAACCTGCTTTATCTGCCGCTGGACAAGCTGCTTCAGCAAGCCGGTGCAGCGGCGCCCGTCGTTGCACCCGTTGCTCCACCGACGAATGACCCCGCATCGGTTGCCGGCTCGGTCGATGCTCGCTCGCGTGACGGGCAACGCGGCCGTGACCGCGACGGTCGTTGAGTGCCTGGGAGACTACACACATGAACCGAATCAGTCTGATCGTCGCCGCTGCGCTGGTGTCGCTGATGGTGCTGGCATCGACGCTGTTTGTTGTCGATCAACGCCAGGTTGCCGTGATCTACGCTCTGGGTGAAATCAAGGAAGTGGTGCAGGAGCCGGGCCTGAATTTCAAGCTGCCGCCGCCGTTCCAGAACGTTGTCTTTCTGGACCGCCGAATCCAGACTCTGGACAGCCCGGAGACCCGGCCCATCTTCACCGCCGAGAAGAAGAGCCTCGTGATTGACTGGCTGGTCAAATGGCGCGTCGCTGAACCACGCCAGTTCATTCGCAACAACGGCGTCGACCTGCGCAACCTCGAGGCGCGCCTGAGCCCGGTCGTGCATGCGGCGTTCAACGAAGAGGTCACCAAGCGCACGGTCGGTGGAGTGCTTTCGACCGAGCGCGACAAGGTGGTGCGCGACGTCAGTGCGCGCCTGGTCGACGATGCGAAGGCCTTCGGTATCGAGATCGTCGATGTGCGCATCAAGCGGGTCGACTTCGTTGCCAACATCACCGAGTCGATCTACAGCCGCATGAAGTCAGAACGCCTGCAGGTGGCCAATCAGTTGCGCTCCACCGGTGGCGCCGAAGGCGAGAAGATCCGCGCTGATGCCGACCGGCAACGCGACGTGATCGTTGCCGAAGCCTACCGCGACGCCCAAAAGGTCAAAGGTGATGGGGACGCCAAGGCTTCTGCGATCTTCGCCGAAGCGTTCGGACGCGACCCGCAGTTTGCGCATTTCTATCGCAATCTCGAGGCCTACCGAGCGAGTTTCCGCAACAAGTCGGACATCATGATGGTGGACACGAGCAGCGAATTCTTCAAGGGCATGCGCGGCTCGGCAGGACCCGCGCCCAGCAAGAAGTAGTGCAAGGTGGGCGGCGCAGGTCTTTGGGATGTGCTGTTCGCCGCCTTGGCGCTGATGCTGGTTGCCGAAGGGCTGCTGCCCTTCTTCAGCCCGACAGCCTGGCGCGGGGTATTTGAGCGCGCGCTCAAACTCAGTGACGGGCAGATCCGCTTTCTGGGCATGGCCAGCATGCTCGTTGGCCTGGCCCTGCTGCTGTTCCTCTAAGTCTCGATGGGCGGCTGCGGCGCTTACGAGCACCGATACAATCGCTTTTTTTACTGCGGCGCTGTTCCATGTCTTCCGCGTGGCTCCTGCCCGAGCATATCGCCGATGTTCTGCCGGCCCAGGCTCGTCACATCGAAGACCTGCGTCGAGGCCTGCTCGATGCAGCGCGTCGTTATGGGTTTGAGTTGGTGGTGCCGCCGCTTCTCGAGCACATCGAATCCCTGTTGACGGGCACGGGCCGTGCGCTGGACCTGAGCACCTTCAAGCTGGTCGATCAGTTGAGTGGCCGCACGCTCGGCGTTCGTGCCGACAGCACACCCCAAGTGGCGCGCATCGACGCACACCTGCTGAACCGCCAGGGCGTGACCCGCCTCTGCTACTGCGGCCCGGTGCTGCGCACCTTGCCCGCCGGAGTTCACGCGACGCGGGAACCGCTGCAGTTCGGCGCGGAAATCTATGGCCATGCGGGTCTCGAGGCCGACCTTGAAGTCATCGATCTGGCGCTCGATTGTCTGGGCAACTCGGGCGTCGGAGCCGCAACGCTGGACCTGGCCGACGCGCGCATCGTGAACGCCATTCTCGAAGGTGTGGGCGCACCGGCGCAACGCGAGGTGGTGGCGGGAGCCCTGGCCGCCAAGGACCTGCAAGGCCTGCGTGAATTGACACATGGCCTGCCGGCCGAAGCCCGACGCAGCGTGCTGGCGCTGGTCGACCTGTACGGTGGCGACGAGGTACTGCGCAAGGCGCGCGAGGTGCTGCCTGCGCATCCCGTCATTGCCTCGGCCCTGCGCGACCTGCAGTGGCTCGCCGCCCATGTGCGCCAGGCGCACGGGCACGTCAACGTCGGCTTCGACCTCGCCGATCTGGGCGGCTACGCTTACTACAGCGGCGCGCGATTCGCCATCTACGTGGCGGGCGCCACCGATGCGCTGGTGCGTGGCGGTCGTTATGACGAAGTGGGGGCGGTGTTCGGGCGCAAGCGCCCGGCGGTGGGCTTCAGCCTGGACCTCAAGGCGCTGGTCGAGCTGGCGCCTGGCAATGGACCCCGCGCTGCAGTGCGGGCTCCCTGGGCGGAAGATGCCGCGCTGCGCAAGGCGGTGCGCCGGTTGCGCGACGCCGGCGAGACGGTGGTGTGCATCCTGCCGGGCCACGACAGTGAAGGGCAGGAATTCGCCTGCGACCGGGAATTGACCGCTCGTGACGGGCAATGGGTGGTGCAGGCGCTGTGACGCGTGGTCACGGTGCAGAGCATGAAGAACGTGGACAGGACACAAACCAGATGAATTCGACAGCCGTCGGGCACAACGTCGTCGTGATCGGCACCCAGTGGGGCGACGAAGGCAAGGGCAAAGTGGTGGACTGGCTCACCGACCACGCCCAGGCGGTGGTGCGCTTCCAGGGCGGGCACAACGCCGGCCACACGCTCGTCATCAAGGGCATCAAGACGGCATTGCAGCTGATTCCTTCGGGCATCATGCGCGAGGGCGTGGCGTGTTTCATCGGCAACGGCGTGGTCGTCGACCCGGCCCATCTGCTGAGTGAAATCGCTCGCCTCGAGGGTATCGGTGTCGAAGTGCGGTCACGCTTGTTTCTCAGCGAATCGTGCCCGTTGATCCTGCCGTTCCACGTGCAGCTCGACATTGCCCGCGAGGCGCTGCGCGAGAGCAGCGGCGCCGGCAAGATCGGCACCACAGGCAAAGGCATCGGGCCGGCCTACGAAGACAAGGTGGCGCGCCGCGCATTGCGCGTCCAGGACCTCAAGCACCCGGGACGCTTCGAGCGCAAGTTGCGCGAACTGCTCGAGCTGCACAACGCGGCACTCGCCGGGCCGCTGAAATCGAAGCCGCTCGAGATGCAGCCCATCCTGGACGATGCGATGAAAGCCGCCGAGGCACTCCGGCCCATGCTGGCCGACGTCGGCTACCTGCTCTACAACGCCCACCGCAAGGGCGACAACATCCTGTTCGAAGGGGCGCAGGGCAGCTTGCTCGACATCGACCACGGCACCTACCCGTATGTCACCTCCAGCAACTGCGTGGCGGGAAATGCGTCGGCCGGTGCGGGGGTCGGGCCGAACCTGCTGCACTACATCCTGGGCATCACGAAGGCCTACACCACCCGGGTGGGCAGCGGCCCGTTCCCCAGCGAGTTGCCGATCGGCGAGGCGGGCACGGTCGGACATCACCTGTCAACGATCGGGCAGGAACGCGGCACCGTCACCGGCCGCGCCCGGCGCTGTGGCTGGCTCGACGCCGCGGCGCTCAAGCGCGCGATCATCATCAACGGCGTGTCGGGCTTGTGCATCACGAAGCTCGACGTGCTCGATCGCCTGAATGAAATCAAGGTCTGCGTCGGCTACGAGATGGCGGGCCGCACGCTCGACATCCTGCCGCTCGATGCCGATGAAATCGCACTGTGCAGGCCGATCTACGACACCTTCCCCGGTTGGAATGAGAGCACCTATGGTGTGACCGAGTGGGACAGGCTGCCGCTGAACGCACGCCGCTACCTCGAGCGTGTGCAGCAATTCATCGGCGCGCCGATCGACATGGTGTCCACCGGGCCGGACCGCGAGCACACGATTCTGTTGCGACACCCCTACCGCGGCTGAGTGCCGCAATTGAGTATTCCAGTGGAATGTCGCAGTTGGATGTCGCAGTTGACGATGGCGCTTGAGCACCCCACCCGAACCTCACCGATAGCCCAGGAGATTTCATGCTGACCGATGACGGCAAACACCTGTACGTCTCATGGGACGAATACCACATGCTGATCGAGAGGCTGGCCCTCAAGATCCATGCCAGTGGCTGGGAATTCGACCAGATTCTTTGCCTTGCCCGCGGCGGCATGCGCCCCGGCGATGTGCTTTCACGCGTGTTCGACAAACCGCTCGGGATCATGGCCACCAGTTCCTATCGCGCCGAGGCGGGCACGATTCAGGGGCGTCTGGACATGGCCAAGTACATCACGCTGCCCAAGGGCGAACTTGCCGGGCGCGTGCTGCTCGTCGATGACCTGGCCGATTCGGGCATCACGCTGCGCGCGGTGGTGGACCGCCTGCGCGGCATGCCCCAGATCAGCGAACTGCGCTCGGCCGTGATCTGGACCAAGGGGGTGTCGAGCTACACGCCCGACTTCTATGTCGAGCTGTTGCCCACCAGCCCCTGGATTCACCAGCCCTTCGAGGAGTACGACGATCTTCGACCGGCAGGGCTGGCGAAGAAATTCGTGATCTGATGGCGCGGGTTGCGCCTCGTGTCAGCTGGAGTGGGGCGAACAAAAAGGCCGCATACTGCGGCCTTTGTATCTGGTGCCCAGGAAGGGACTCGAACCCCCACGGAGTTACCCGCTAGTACCTGAAACTAGTGCGTCTACCAATTCCGCCACCTGGGCATTTCAGGAAGTCGAGAACTATATCATCAGAGCCAACCCGTTGAAGAAAAGTGGCGCCATCGGCGCCGACTTGATGAGTGAAGTCGAGGGCCAGGTGCAAGGTCACCGCGATGGTCACGGCTTCGTGGTCCGCGAGGGCGATCAACCCGACATCTACCTTGCGCAACAGGAGATGCGTGCGGTACTGCACCGCGATCGCGTCAAGGTGCGCATCGTCCGCTACGACCGCAAGGGCCGCCCCGAGGGCCGGGTGCTTGAAATCCTCGAACGCAGGCGCATGCCCATCATCGGGCGGCTGCTGCACGAGGGCGGCGTGTGGCTGGTGGCACCGGAAGACCAGCGCAATGGCCAGGACATCCTGATTCCGAAAAACGCCATCGCCAACGGCGTGGCAGGGCAGGTGGTCGCGATTGAACTCACCGAGCCGCCGTCGATGTTTTCGCAGCCGGTCGGCCGCGTGGTCGAGGTGCTCGGCGAGATCGACGACCCTGGTATGGAGATCGAAATCGCGGTGCGCAAGTACGAGGTGCCGCACCGTTTTTCAGCCGAGACACTGGCGCAGGCGGCAAGCCTGCCCGACAAGATTCGCGCCGTCGACCGCAAGCACCGCATCGACCTCACCGACGTGGCGCTGGTCACCATCGACGGCGAGGACGCACGCGACTTCGACGATGCGGTCTATTGCGAGCCGGCGCGCATCGGCCGCACCAAGGTCGACAACGGCTGGCGCCTGATCGTCGCGATCGCCGATGTCAGCCACTACGTCAAGCCGGGCGAGGCGCTCGACAACGACGCCTACGCACGTGCCACGTCGGTTTATTTCCCGCGCCGGGTGATTCCGATGCTGCCCGAGCGCATCTCCAACGGCCTGTGCTCGCTGAACCCGAACGAAGACCGGTTGGCGATGGTGTGTGACATGCTCGTCACCGGCGCTGGTGAAGTGCACGCGTACCAGTTCTATCCGGCGGTGATTTGTTCGCAAGCCCGGTTCACCTATACCGAGGTCGCGGCGATCCTGACCAATACGCGCGGCGCCGAGGCCGCGCGCCGTGCCGAGTTGGTGCCGCACCTGCTGCACCTGCACGAGGCCTACCGCGCCCTGCTGAAACAGCGCGACAAGCGCGGCGCGGTCGACTTCGCCACCACCGAGACGCAGATCGTCTGTGACGTCAACGGGCGCATCGAGAAAATCGTCCCGCGCACCCGCACCGAGGCGCACCGCCTGATTGAAGAGGCGATGTTGGCGGCGAACGTCTGTTCGGCAGACTTCATCGCGCGCGCCAAGCACCCGGCGCTGTATCGGGTGCACGAAGGGCCGACGCCGGAACGCAAGGTCTTGCTGCAGAACTACCTGAAGGCGCTCGGCCTGGGACTGTCGATCAGCGATGACCCGCAGCCGGCGGAGTACCAGAGCATTGCCTCCGCAACGCGCGACCGTCCCGACGCGCAGCAGATCCACACCATGCTGTTGCGCTCGATGCAGCAGGCCATCTACACCGGCATCAACAGCGGCCACTTCGGGCTGGCCTATGAGGCCTACACGCATTTCACCAGCCCGATCCGGCGCTACCCCGATCTGCTGGTGCATCGCGTCATCCATGCCCTGCTGAGTGGCAAGCGCTATCACCTCAATGTTGCTCCTGTGGACGGTGCGGCAGTGCCGCGCAAGAGCGCGCGGCCGGTGAAGAGCAGCAGTGCCGAGACCCAGATGTGGGAGCTTGCCGGCGCCCACTGCAGCGCCAACGAACGTCGCGCAGACGAAGCGTCACGCGACGTCGAAGCCTGGCTCAAGTGCCGCTACATGCGCGAGCACCTCGGTGAGGAGTTCGGTGGCACGGTCAGCTCGGTGGCGGGATTCGGGCTGTTCGTGCAACTCGACGGCCTGTATGTCGAAGGACTGATCCACATCACCGAACTGGGCGGCGAGTTCTATCGCTTCGACGAGGTTCGCCAGGAATTGCGCGGCGAGCGCAGCGGGGTGCGCTATGCGATCGGCTCGCGCGTGCGCGTGCAGGTCAGCCGGGTTGACCTGGACGGCCGGCGCATCGACTTCCGTCTGGTTCGCGACGGCGATGATCCGGCCAGCGCTCTGCGTTCCCGGCGCGACAAGCGCAGCGAAGCGGCGCTCAGCCCGGCCGATGAGCTGGCGGCGTTGAAAGAGACCGATCGATCGGTCAAGTCGGCCACGCGGGGCGGCGCCAAACGGGTGGCGGCGAAGGCGCCGCGCGGCACGCGGGCTGCGAAGTCATCACGAGGCGGCGCGCCGGGCAAACGCAGCGCGGCAAAGTCGGCCAAGCGCAGGTGATCTCGATTCGATTCGATCGGTTCTGAACACAAGGGGATCAACGAGCATGACCATTCGATTCGACGGCCGAGTGGCCATCGTGACCGGCGCGGGCGGCGGTCTGGGGCGCTGCCATGCGCTGGCCTTGGCGGCGCGCGGTGCGAAAGTGCTGGTCAATGACCTCGGCAGTCGGGTCGACGGCGGCGTGGCCACCTCGAATGCGGCGCAGGCGGTGGCCGACGAGATTCGCGCCGCCGGTGGCGAGGCCTTGGCCAACACGGCATCAGTGACCGACCCGGTGGCCGTGAGCGCGATGGTGGTGCAGGCTGTCCAGGCGTGGGGCCGGGTTGACATCCTGGTGAACAACGCCGGCATCCTGCGCGACAAAAGTTTCGCGAAGATGGACCTGGCCGACTTCCGGCTTGTGCTCGACGTGCACCTGATGGGCGCGGTGCATTGCTGCAAGGCGGTCTGGGACCTGATGCGCGCGCAGAACTATGGCCGCATCGTGCTGACCACTTCGTCTTCGGGCTTGTACGGCAACTTCGGTCAGGCCAACTACGGTGCAGCGAAGATGGCGCTGGTCGGGCTGATGCAGACCTTGTCGATAGAAGGGGCGAAGAACGACATCCGCGTCAACTGCCTGGCACCGACGGCGGCGACGCGCATGACTGAAAACCTGATGAGTGAAGCGGTGCTCGAGTTGCTGCGCCCGGAGACGGTGTCACCGGGGCTGCTGGCGCTGGTGAGCGAAGCGGCGCCGACGCGAGCTATCCTGTGTGCCGGCGCCGGTTCGTTCGAGCGCGCCCACATCACGTTGACGAACGGCGTCTTTGTCGGCGCCGGGGACGATGCTGCAGAGCGCGTCGCGCAGCAATTCGATGCAATCTCCGAACGCGACGACGAAACCGTTCCGCAAAGCGCTGCGGCGCAAGGCCTGATCGAAATCGGCAAGGCGCAACGCGCCGCAGCCTGAGGCCGAGCTGCAGCGTCAGGGTGGCGCCCAGCGCGTCGCCCGCAGCTGGTGCATGGCTTCGATGAGGTCGCTCGCACGAAGTGGCCCCAGGGCGACCGTAGCGGCAGCCAGGCCGTGCAGAAACACGGCGCTGCGCGCCGCATCGAAGGCCGCACTTGCCCCACCGTGAACGGCCAGCTGCGACCAGTGGCCGCCCAGCCAGCCGGCCAGCACATCGCCGGTGCCTGCGCTGGCCAGCGCAGCGCTGCCGGTGGCGTTCAGACAGGGGTTGCGCTGCGCCGCCACCACCACCGTGCCCGAGCCTTTCAACACCACCACGCTGTCGAAGGCGGTTGCGATCTGTGTGGCCGCCGCGATCCGATCGGCCTGCACCTGCGCAGTGTTCAGCCCGAGCAGGCGCGCGGCCTCGAGCGGGTGCGGCGTGAGCACGGTGACATGGCCGCGCGCCGCACGTGCGCGCAAGCGCTGCTGCAACTGTGCATCGGCCGCTACGGCATTCAGTGCATCGGCGTCCAGCACCAGCCTGGGCACGTAGCTGAGCAAAGCCGGCAGCACAGTACGTACCGATTCACCGCCGCCACAGCCGCAGATCACCAGGCTGGCCGCCAGCGCCGCGGGCGGGCCGATGGCAAAGCCCTGGCGCAGCATCAATTCCGGGCGCAGCACATCGTGCGACACCCCGGCTTCTGCGAGTACATCGACGTACACGCGGCCGGCTCCCGCGGCCAATGCGGCACGCGCCGCGAGCCAGGCGGCGCCGGTCATGCCGTTCGCTCCGCCGACAATCACCACGTCGCCAAAGCTGCCCTTGTGGTGAGCGTGGCGTCGCTTCGGGGTGGCTTCGCGAAGCTCGAACTCACCCGTGAGGCAGGCCGTGGCGTCGACTAGCGGGTCGGCCACGCCGAGGTCGTCGAACCAGACCTCGCCGGCGTGGTCACGCCCAGCGCCGGTGAACAGGCCCGGCTTGAGCGTCAGCAGACTCAGCGTATGGGTGGCGCTGACGCAGTCGATGCCCAGCGCCGCGCCGCTGTCGGCATTCAGTCCGGAGGGCAGGTCGACGGCCAGCACCGGGCATGTCATGGCATTCAGACGGCGAACCCACTCGCCCAATTGCGCTTCAGCGGCGCGGCGCGCACCGATGCCCAACAGCGCGTCGATCGCCAGATCGGGTACGCCATCGATCGCACCACCCAGGTGAATCGGCACCCCCACGGCCTGGGCGCGCTGCATCGATGCTTTCGCGTCAGCGGGTTGTCTGGCGGGATCGTGCAAAGAAACCACCGCGACGCGCTTGCCCCATTGGTGCAGGTGCATCGCCGCTTCGAAACCATCGCCGCCGTTGTTGCCCGGGCCCGCTGCAACCCAGATGCTGCGCGCATGTGGGGCAACCGCCAGCGCCAATCGAGCCACGGCAAGCCCGGCGCGTTGCATCAGCACTTGCGCGTCGAGCGCCGCCTGGGCCCGCGCCTCGATGCGAACCGAACTGGCGACGTCGTGCAGCACGAAGGCCCGACCGGGTGGCAGGACGCGCTGCATCGCTGCGGCCTCAGGCGCCGAGGCGGTCCAGAGACAAGCCGCTCATGTCGATGGGCGGCTCTCGGTTGCCCAGGCCGTCGGCGAGCGCGCGTGCCGAGCCGCACGCGAGCGCCCAGCCGCTCGAACCATGACCGAGGTTGAGCCAGACGCCTGGAACACTGCTCTTGCCGACGATCGGCGGGCCATCCGGCAACATTGGCCGAGCGCCTTTCCAGACCTGCGCTCGGCGCATTTGCGCCCCGCCCGGAAACCAGTCGTTGAGAACCTTGTACAAGGTGCCAATCGCGCCTTGGTGGTGGCGCTCCGCCCGGCCCCCAAGTTCGGCGCCTCCGGCGACGCGCAGCCGTTGGCCGAGCCGGCTGATGGCCACCTTGAATTGCTCGTCCATCACGGCCGAGCGCGGCCCATGCTCGACCGCCCGCAGTGGAAAGGTCAACGAGTAACCGTACACCGGCAACAGCGGAAGGTGCATGCCCAGCGGCGCCAGCAACTGGGTGCTTTCGGCGCCGGCGCAGACGATCACGGCGTCGAACTCCATGTCGCTGTTGGGGCGGCCAAAGCGCGCCGCGGCACGCGAGCGCAGCGTCATCGCCTGCGAGACGCGTTCCGGATGCGCCTGCGTCGAGTTCGCCAGGCGTGAGGCGGCGTAGTCGTCCGTCACGGCCAGTTGACGAACCTCGAGCTGAATCGGCGGCCCGGGGCGAATGCGAAGGACCCGGTTCGCGAGGTGGAACTCGGCGCCGCGGCTCTCGGCGTCATCGCGCAGCAACTGAGTGAACTGGCGGCAGTTGCCCACCTCGTCGCCGGGCAGATGGATGCCCGCGCTGATCGCCTGGCCGGCTTGCAGGCCAGGCTCGACCCGGCGGCAGCCGGCACCGTCGAGCTGTTCGAACTTGACACCGAGCGAGCGCAACAGCGCCAGGCCCACCTGCGCCTGGTCCACTTGTTCCTCTTCGCGCAACAACACCAGATAGCCCTCGCTGCGTTCGTACTGCAGTTGCAGTTTGTCGACCACGCTGGCCAGACGCTGCTGGCTGAAGCGTGCGAGGTGGTGCATGGCCGAGCGGTTGCGATCGTGCGCGCTGCGGCTGCACGCGCGCCACCATCGCCAGGCCCAGCTCCACACCGCGGGGTTGAGGGTCGGGTGCATGCGCACCGGCGTGTGGGCACCCAGCAGGTGGCGCACGATCTTGCCTGGCATACCCGGAGCAGCCCACGGCGTGACATAGCCGGGGGCAATGACGCCGGCGTTGGCGAAGCTGCATTCCGAGGCGACCGCATTGCGCTGGTCGAACACCTCGACGCTGTGGCCGTCGCAGGTCAGCTCCCACGCGGTGGTCACGCCCACCACCCCCGCGCCGATCACGGCCACATGCATGATTCAGTGCGTGCGGGAGTTCAGGGCCGACTCGATCGCGAGTGCGACGTCAAGCACAACGTCGTCGCAAAGCGCGCCGCCCCACACCATGAGCCCCACCGGCCAGTCATCCGGGGCGTGGCAGGGTAACGAGATGGCGCAGCCGTCGAGCAGGTTCACCGTGGAGGGGTTGCGCAACAGCAGCGCGTTGGTGGCAAAGAATGCAGCGTCGTCGGCAATCAGAGGCGCGATGGCGGGTGCGACGATCGGGACGGTCGGGCTGAGCATCGCATCGAATTGGCGCATGCCGCTGTGCATCTTCGCGATCCAGGCGGCACGCGCCTGATGCAGCTCGATGTATTCTGCCGCCCCCATGCGCTCGCCGCGTCGAATGCGCATTGCGACCCGCGGGTCATAGCGCGCTTCGTCGCGCTCGATCAGCTTGCGATGCCAGGCCCAGCTTTCGACCGGCGCAAAACCGCCACCGGACATCAGATCGCCGACCTCGCCCAGCGCGGGAAGATCGATGTCTTCGATGTGCGCACCGGCGCGTCGCAAGCTGCCCAAGGCCCGCTCGAAGGCCAGGGCGACTTTGCTGTCGAGACCATCGAGCAGGTAGCCGCGCGGAACGGCGAGTCGCAAAGCCGAGGGTGGCAGTCGACGCAGCGCCGGCTGGCGATCGGCCAGGATGGTGTGCAGCAACACGGCGTCGCGAACCGATCGCGTGACGGCGCAGACGGTGTCCAGCGTGGTCGACAGAGGAATCGCACCTTCGGTGGGCGTGAGTCGCGCGGTGTTCTTGAATCCCACCAGCCCCTGCAGTGCCGCCGGAATGCGGATCGAGCCGCCGGTGTCGGAGCCCAGCGCCGCCCAGGCCGCGCCACCTGCGACGCTGACGGCGCCGCCAGAGGTGGAGCCGCCCGGGATGCGCGCCTGCGCGTCAAGTGGCGCAGCGGCCAGGTTGGCCGGCGTGCCGTGATGCGGGTTGATGCCCACCCCCGAAAAGGCGAACTCGCTCATGTTGGTGCGCCCGAACAGCGCAGCACCGGCGCGGCGCAGGCGCGCCACTGCGGGGCAGTCGGATGCCGCCGGGGGCCGATCGGCCAACACGACAGAGCCGGCGGCGGTGACTTCGCCGGCGACGTCAAAAAGGTCCTTCACGCTGACAGCCAGACCGGCGAGCGGCGGCAACGGTGCACCTTGGGCGAATGTGCGGTCGACGCCGGCAGCCACGGCGCGAGACAGTTCGGGCCGCCGGCTGACGAAGGCGTGCTTGCACGACGCCGATTGGCTTTGCGCGATGGCCTGGTCCAGGAATGAGAGTGCGCTGCCGCGCCCGGCGCCGATATCGGTACGGGCTGCAGTGAGGTCGAAAGTCATGCTGCGTGATACACTCTACGGGTTTATCTGGGCCTGTTGCCGCGCGGTTTCGCGGGGCGTTCTTGCGGGAAGTCAGGACTGGATCGACAAATCGCGAAGCCGGCTGTCGAAAGGTGTTGCAGCGGATGTTTTCTGATGAAACGTCTCGTTGCGATTCAAGCCGGATTCTAGAACCAACCTTTGGAGCTCACATGTCAGTCACCATGCGCGAAATGCTGGAAGCCGGCGTCCATTTCGGACACCAGACACGCTTCTGGAACCCCAAGATGGCCCCGTACATCTACGGGCACCGCAACAAGATCCACATCATCAACCTCGAGAAGACGCTGCCGCTGTTCCAGGAGGCAATGAAGTTCGTGCGCCAGCTCAGCGCGCGGCGCGGCACGATCCTGATGATCGGCACCAAACGTCAGGCACGTGAGGTCGTGGCGCTGGAGGCGCGCCGCGCCGGCATGCCCTTTGTCGACCAGCGCTGGCTGGGCGGCATGATGACCAATTTCAAGACCGTCAAGGGCTCGCTGAAGAAGCTGAAGGACATGCAGGCTGCGACGGAAGCCGGTGTCGAGATCCGAATCAAGAAAGAGGCGTTGATGTTCCAGCGCGAGCTGGTCAAGCTCGAGAAGGACATCGGCGGCATCCAGGACATGAACGCGCTGCCCGACGCGATGTTCGTGATCGACGTGGGCTACCACAAGATCGCCATCGCGGAAGCCAAGAAGCTCGGCATTCCGATCATTGCGGTGGTCGACACAAACCACTCGCCCGAGGGCATCGACTACGTGATCCCGGGCAACGACGATTCGAGCAAGGCCTTGGCGCTGTATGCGCGCGCAGTGGCGGATGCGGTGCTCGAAGGCAAGGCGAACGCCCAGAACGAAGTAGTTCACGCGGTCGCACCGCAAGGTGACGAATTCGTCGAGGTCGACGAACACGCCTGACGCACGGCACTCACCCCGTCCGGGGACACGACAGGGGCTTGAACAGCCCCTTTTTTCCAGTTCATGACGATCCGCTGACGGTTCTGATCCGGCAGCGGTGAAAAGGAGGAATCAAATGCCCGCAGTCACTGCAAGCATGGTCGCCGAGTTGCGCGCCAAGACCGACGCTCCGATGATGGAGTGCAAGAAAGCGCTCACCGAGGCCGAAGGCAACATGGATCGCGCCGAAGAGTTGCTGCGCGTCAAGCTCGGCAACAAGGCCGGCAAGGCGGCCTCGCGCATTGCTGCCGAGGGTGTTGTTGCCGCCAGCGTGGTTGGCACGACAGGGGCCCTGGTCGAGGTGAATTGCGAGACCGATTTCGTCTCGAAGAACGAATCGTTTCTCGCCTTCGTCAAGGCCTGCGCCAATCTGGTGGTCAAGAGCAACCCCGCCGATGTGGCCGCGCTCGCGGCACTGCCCTACGCCCAGGACGGGTTCGGTCCGACGCTGGAGGACGTGCGCAAGGGGCTGGTCGGCAAGATCGGCGAAAACATGGCGATTCGACGCTTCAAGCGCTATGCCGGCGCCGACAAATTGGCCTTCTACCTGCACGGCACCCGTATCGGTGTGATGGTTGTGTTTGCCGGCGATGAGGTGGCGGCCAAGGATGTTGCGATGCACGTGGCGGCAATGAAGCCGGTGGCGCTGTCGTCCTCTGACGTGCCTGCCGCGCTGATCGACAAGGAGCGCAACATCGCGACAATGAAAGCGGCTGAAGACGCGGAGAAGGCGAAAGCCGAAGGAAAGCCGGTTCAGCCGCCCGAAATCCTGGTCAAGCGTGTTGAAGGCTCGGTGCAAAAGTACCTCAAGGAGGTGAGCCTGTTCAACCAGGCCTTCGTGAAAAACGACAAACAGAGCGTCGAACAGATGCTCAAGGAACGCGCCACGCAGGTGAAGGGCTTCACGCTGTACGTGGTGGGGGAAGGCATCGAGAAGAAGAGCGACGACTTCGCGGCTGAAGTGGCTGCGCAGGTGGCCGCGGCGAAGGGCGCTTGAGCGCCCGCAGACGCGTGGGCCACCGCGTGGCGTTTCGCGCCGGGCGCCGAGGCTAGACTTGACTGTTGGCTAGGCCCCGGGCAACGGTTGCATCAAAGGAGTTCGCTGCATGGCTGCGTACAAGCGCATATTGCTCAAGCTGTCAGGCGAGGCCCTGATGGGGGACGACGCCTACGGCATCAACCGCGCAACCATCGTGCGCATGGTCGAGGAAGTGGCCGAAGTGGTGAGTATGGGCGTCGAACTGGCGGTTGTGATCGGCGGCGGCAACATCTTTCGCGGCGTGGCCGGCGGCTCGGTCGGCATGGACCGCGCCACCGCCGACTACATGGGCATGCTGGCCACCGTGATGAACGCCCTGGCGCTGGCCGACACCATGAACAAGCAGGGGCTTACCGCGCGCGTGATGTCGGCCATCGGCATCGAGCAAGTGGTCGAGCCCTACGTGCGGCCGAAGGCGCTGCAATACCTCGAAGAGGGCAAGGTGGTGATCTTCGCGGCCGGCACGGGCAACCCGTTCTTCACCACCGACACGGCCGCTGCGCTACGTGGCGCGGAGATCGGCGCCGAACTCGTGCTCAAGGCCACCAAGGTGGACGGCGTCTACTCGGCCGACCCGAAGAAGGACCCGAGCGCCACGCGCTTCGTGAACCTGACTTTCGATGCCGCAATCGCGCAGAATCTCGGCATCATGGACGCCACCGCCTTCGCGCTGTGCCGCGACCAGAACCTGCCGATCAAGGTGTTCTCGATCTTCAAGCACGGCGCCCTGAAGCGCGTCGTGATGGGGGAAGACGAAGGCACCCTCGTTCACGCTTGAGGAAAAAGCATGACCACCACTATCGCTGACATCCGCAGCAGCACCGACGCCAAGATGAATCAATCGATCGCGGCGTTCCAGAGCAATCTGACCAAGATCCGCACCGGCCGCGCCAATCCCGCGCTGCTCGATTCCGTTCATGTCGACTACTACGGCTCGCACGTGCCGCTGTCGCAGGTCGCGAATGTCGCGTTGATCGATTCGCGCACCATCAGCGTCCAGCCTTGGGAAAAGGGCATGGGCGCCAAGATCGAAAAGGCGATCCGCGAGAGCGACCTGGGCCTGAACCCCGCCTCCATGGGCGATTTGATCCGTGTGCCGCTGCCGCCGATGAGCGAGGAGCGT
>JANNKS010000174.1:0-9731 GCA_031396425.1 Rhizobacter sp.
CACGCTGGACGCGGACCTGGTGTCCATCGCGGCCCACAAGTTCGAGGGGCCAAAGGGCGTCGGCGCGCTGTTCGTGCGCCACGGGACGCACATCCTGGCCAGGCCCTGGAACATGTCCAGGCGCGCGCGGCCGGCCTGCAGATCGCTCATGTGCACGTCGAAAGTTTCGAAGCCCGCGTGGTCCATTGCGAAACTCATTTCGAGGTGACTGTTGACACCCTGCTCGCGCAGGATGGCCACGCGGGGGCGGCGCAGGTTGACGAACGGCGCGGCGACGTTCTGCGCTGGGTCGAAGGTGGTGTGCACCAGCAGACCGGCGTCTGCCGGCCGGCCAGCGGCAGCATGCTCGGCGTCGGCGCAGGTCGGGTTGTCACGCAACCTGGTGATGCGCCAACTCACGTCGTCCCAGGCCTGCTGTAGATCGAACAAAGGCGCGGAGAAAACCGGTTTCGCATCGCGCCAGACCTCCACCACGCGGTTCGGGTTCGGTTTGCCGATGAAGTGGCTGTGCTGGCTCAGGCCGTTTCGGCGCAAGACGGCCATGACGGCGTCGCGCGCCTGGCTGGGCACCTGGATGACGACGCCGAGTTCCTCGTTGAACAGCGCACTGAGCGTCAGGTCGTTGCGCCGTGCACCGACCTGAGTGGCCCAGTTCTTCGAGTCGCCATGGTCGGCACGGCTGTCGCTGATGCCATCGCCTTCCGTCACCAGCATGTCGACGTTGAGGCTGACCCCCATCTGAGCTGCGAAGGCCATCTCGCACACCGCGGCCCACAAGCCGCCGTCGCTGCGGTCGTGGTACGCGAGCAGCAAACCGGCGCTGCGCAATTCGTTGATGGCGGTGACCAGGGCCTTGAGCTGGGCGGCATCGTCCAGGTCGGGAACCGCGTGGCCGAACTGGTCGATCACCTGCGCCAGGATGGAGCCGCCCAGGCGCTTCTTGCCGGCGCCAAGGTCGATCAATGCAAGCACGGTCTCACCCGGCTGGAGTTGAGGCGTGGCTGACGCGCGCACATCGTCAAGCGTGGCAAACGCCGTGACGATCAACGACACCGGTGAGGTCACCTGCAAATCATGCTCGCCGTCACGCCAGCGGGTGCGCATCGACAGACTGTCTTTGCCCACCGGCACGCCGATGCCCAGCGCCGGGCACAGCTCCATCGACACCGCCTTGACGGTGGCGTACAGGGCGGCGTCTTCCCCCGGCTCACCACAGGCGGCCATCCAGTTGCAGCTGAGCTTGACGCGCGACAGCGTGATCGGCGCGGCGAGCATGTTCGTGATCGCCTCGCCGATCGCCATGCGGCCCGACGCCGGCGCATCGAGAGCCGCCAATGGGCTGCGCTCGCCCATCGCCATTGCTTCACCGGCAAAACCGAAGTAGTCGGCAAGGGTGACAGCGCAGTCGGCCACCGGTACCTGCCAAGGCCCAACCATCTGATCGCGGCTGCTCAGGCCACCCACCGTGCGGTCACCGATCGTGATGAGGAAGCGCTTGCTCGCCACAGTCGGGTGGCGCAAAACATCGAACGCCACCTTTTCGAGTGAGACCTCGCTCAGTTTCAAAGGTGCGAACTGCCGCGCGACCGAATGCACGTCGCGAAGCATCTTCGGCGGCTTGCCCAGCAACACATCAAGCGGCATGTCAATGGCCGGCTCGGCGCCCTGCCCCATTTCAAGCACGAGCTGTTCAGTGGTCGTGGCCTTGCCCACGACCGCAAACGGGCAGCGCTCGCGCTCGCACATGGCCTGCAACAGCGGCAGCGAATCCGGCGCAACCGCCAGAACGTAGCGCTCCTGGCTTTCGTTGCACCAGACTTCCTTCGGCGCCAGGCCAGTCTCCTCGAGCGGCACGCAGCCCAGCTCAAAGCGCGCGCCAACGCCGGCACCGTGCACGAGTTCCGGGAATGCGTTGCTCAGGCCGCCTGCGCCCACATCGTGGATCGCGAGAATCGGGTTGCTCTCGCCCAGCGCCCAGCAGTGATTGATGACTTCCTGGGCGCGCCGCTCGATCTCCGGGTTGCCGCGCTGCACCGAATCGAAGTCGAGCTGTGCGGCATTCGCCCCGGCCGACAGCGAGCTGGCCGCCCCGCCGCCCATGCCGATGCGCATGCCCGGCCCGCCCAACTGAATCAGCAAGGTGCCGGCCGGGAAGGATTTCTTGCGCGTCTGGCTGGCCGAAATCGCCCCGAGCCCGCCGGCAATCATGATGGGCTTGTGAAAGCCGCGCCGCACCGCGTGAGCACCCGAACCCACGCTTTGTTCATAGACGCGGAAATAGCCGGCCAGGTTCGGGCGGCCAAACTCATTGTTGAACGCCGCGCCGCCCAACGGGCCGTCGATCATGATCTGCAGCGCGCTGGCGACATGCTCGGGTCTGCCCCAAACAACCCGCTCCCACGGTTCCTGGGTGCCGGGAAGGTGCAAATTGGACACGCTGAAACCGGTGACGCCGGCCTTCGGCTTGGCCCCGCGCCCGGTCGCACCTTCATCGCGAATCTCACCCCCTGCGCCGGTTGCGGCGCCAGCGAATGGCGAAATGGCAGTGGGGTGATTGTGTGTTTCCACCTTCATCAGCACATGCGTCAATTCGCTTCGAACCCCATAGGCCGGCGCGTTGGTGAAGCCCTGCGGCAGCCACCGCTGCGCCTGCGCCCCTTCCATCACCGATGCGTTGTCGTCGTACGCCACGATGGTGTGCTGCGGCGAACGGGCTTCGGTGTGGCGAATCATCGCGAACATCGAATCGCCCTGCTGAACACCGTCGATGACGAATTGCGCATTGAAGATCTTGTGCCGGCAGTGTTCGCTGTTCGCCTGCGCGAACATCATCAGCTCCACATCAGTCGGGTTGCGCTGAAGGCGCACGAATGCCTCGACGAGGTAGTCGATTTCGTCATTGCTCAACGCCAGGCCGAACTCGGCGTTCGCCGCCACGAGTGCATTGCGTCCGAGCCGCAAAACATCGAAACGCTGCATCCCCTTGCCCGCGAGTGAATCGAACAGGTGCTTCGCCGCGTCGCGCTCGTGCAGCACGCTCTCGGTCATGCGGTCATGCAGCGCGACCGACAAAGCCTGCCATTCCTCTGGCGCCAGGGGCTTGGCACTGCGCAGCAGGCCACTTTGCAGGGTCAGCCGAAATTCGGTGACGCGTTCGATGCGGCGCAGCGTGAGGCCGCAGTTCCGCGCGATGTCGGTCGCTTTGGAGGCCCAGGGTGACACGGTTCCCAGGCGCGGCGCAACGACCAGAAGCGCACCATCCAGCGGCCCGGCGTAGGGTTCGCCGTAACGCAGCAGGCCCTCGAGCTTGTCGACCTCGGCGCGGACCAAGGCCTGATCGCTCCAGACCCAATGCACATGTCGTGCATGCAGGGCCATCACACGCGGACAGGTGCGTTGCAACACGCCCAGCAGCGCTGCGGCCCGAAAGCTCGACAAGGCGTTGCCGCCCTCGAAGGAAATCAGATGCCTGGAGGAGTCGGTCACGCTGGGAGCTGTGGGCGGGGTGGGGGCTTCGGCTGAGCCGACAACGAGGCCTGGATTTTACGGGGCCGATGAGATAATCCGTCGCCATGACGATCACGATCAAGTCCGCGTCCGACGTGCAGGGAATGCGAATCGCCGGGCGCTTGGCGGCGGAGGTTCTGGACATGCTCACACCGCATGTCACTCCAGGCATCACGACCGAGCAGCTCGACAAACTCGCTCACGACCACATTGTCGGCGTGCAAGGCGCCATTCCGGCGCCGCTCAACTATGCGCCGCCGGGCTACACACCCTATCCGAAGTCGATCTGCACGTCGGTGAACCACCAGGTCTGCCATGGCATCCCGAACGATCGACCCTTGAAGAGCGGTGACATCGTCAACATCGACGTGACCGTCATCAAGGACGGCTGGCATGGTGACACCAGTCGGATGTTTGTCGTCGGCGCGGGGTCGATCGCGGCGCGACGCCTTTGCCAGCTCACCTACGACGCGATGTGGAAGGGCATCAGCCGCGTCAAGCCGGGCGCTCGCCTGGGCGACGTCGGCCACACGATCCAGGCGTTTGCGGAAAGCAATGGCTTCTCGATCGTGCGCGAGTTCTGCGGCCATGGCATCGGCCGGCGCTTCCACGAAGAACCGCAAGTGATGCACTACGGCCGCCCGGGAACGATGGAAGAGCTGGTGCCGGGCATGATGTTCACGATCGAGCCGATGATCAATGCAGGCCGTCGCGACGTGCGTGAAACCGGCGACGGCTGGACCATCGTGACACGAGACCGTTCCTTGTCGGCACAGTGGGAGCACACGGTCCTGGTCACTGAAACCGGCTACGAGGTGATGACGCTTTCCGCGGGCAGCCCAGCACCGCCGTCGTTCATCACCGGCTGACGCGCCAGAGCATGGCCGCCACGCTGCCTGTGCCTGCCAACACGCAGCCGCCGGCCGAAACCAAGGCCGCGACGCTGCGGGCCAGGTTCCGGGAAGGCAAAGCCGAGCTGGTCGAACACTTTCGCGTGTCGCGACCATCCGCGACGGCGGCCACGCGCCTGCTGCGTTCCTTGAGCCGGCACGTCGATCAATCGCTGCTCGAACTCTGGCAACACGCCAGGATGCCCGGCGAAGCAGCACTCATTGCGGTGGGTGGTTACGGGCGCGCAGAACTGTTCCCGCATTCCGATGTCGACGTGCTGCTGCTGCTTCCGGCGGGTCGCGAGGTTCCGACCGAGGTGCACCAGGAGCGGGGCGACGAAACTGCTGCGGCCGATGCACTGCGCACAGCGATCGAAGGGTTCATCACCTTGTGCTGGGACATCGGTCTGGAGGTCGGGTCGAGCGTTCGCAGCATCGACCAATGCGTCGCCGAGGCGAAGCGTGACGTGACGGTGCAGACTGCGTTGCTCGAATCGCGCTTCCTGTGTGGTTCGCGTCGCGTCTTCACCGCGTTTCAATTTGCATGCACCCAGGCGATCGACCCGAAGGCATTCCTGCGCGCAAAGACCCTGGAGATGCAGCAACGCCATCACAAGTACGAGGACACGCCCTATTCGTTGGAGCCCAATTGCAAGGAAAGCCCAGGCGGCCTGCGCGACTTGCAGGTGCTGATCTGGGTGGCCCGGGCCGCCGGCCTTGGCAAGACCTGGAGTTCGCTCGCCGCCAGCGGCCTGATCAGCGCTTTCGAAGTCAAACAGCTTCAACGCAATGAGGGCGTGCTCAGGCTCATTCGGGCGCGCCTTCACATGGTGGCGCAGCGGCGCGAGGACCGCCTGGTGTTCGATCTGCAGACTGCTGTCGCGGAATCGTTCGGCTACGCGCCGAGCGCTGGGCAACGTGCCTCGGAAGTGCTGATGCGGCGCTATTACTGGGCTGCCAAGGCCGTGACGCAGCTCAATCAGATCCTGCTGCTCAACATTGAAGAGCGGATCCAGGGCTCGCAGAACGCGGCGATGCGGCCCATTTCACCGAAGTTTCTCGAGCGTGGGGGCATGCTGGAAGTGCTCGACGATGGCCTGTACCAACGCGACCCCCATGCCATTCTGGAGACGTTTCTCACCTTCCAGCAAAGTGTGGGCATCAATGGGCTGTCGGCGCGAACCTTGCGCGCCCTGTACAACGCGCGCGAACTGATGAATGCCGAGTTCCGGCGTGACCCGGTGAACCGACGCACGTTCATGCAGATCCTGCGCGCGCCGGGGGGCCAGACGCACGCATTTCGGCTGATGAACCAGACCAGCGTGCTGGGACGCTACCTGTGGGTGTTTCGCCGCATCGTCGGGCAGATGCAGCACGACCTGTTCCACGTCTACACAGTCGACCAGCACATCCTGATGGTGATGCGCAACGTGCGGCGCTTCTTCATTCCCGAGCACGCACACGAGTACCCGTTTTGTTCACAGCTCGCGGCGACCTGGGACAAGCCGTCGCTGCTGTTCATTGCCGCGTTGTTCCACGACGTCGCGAAGGGCCGTGGCGGTGACCACTCTGAACTCGGCGCCCGGGAGGCAAGACGCTTCTGCAAAGATCATGAGCTGCCGCCCGAAGAATCGGCACTGATCGAGTTCCTGGTGCTTGCGCATCTGACGATGTCGCGCATCGCGCAGAAGGAAGACCTGTCCAATCCGGAAGTGATCGACGCTTTCACCAAGCTGGTCGGAACGGAGCGGAGGCTGACCGCGCTGTACCTCCTGACCGTCGCAGATATCCGGGGCACCAGCCCGAAGGTGTGGAACGCGTGGAAGGGCAAGTTGCTCGAAGACCTGTACCGCGCCACGCTGCGTGCGCTGGGCGGCGCGCGGCCCAACCTCGATGCCGAGATCGAAGCCCGCAAACAGGAAGCGCGGCACACCCTGAACCTGTTCTCGCTGCCCACGGGCGTGGAGCAGGCGCTGTGGCGGACTTTGAGCGTGAGCTACTTCGCCCGCCATGATGCCGGCGACATCGCCTGGCATGCGCGCGCCTTGCACGAGTTCGTGCAGTGCGACCGGCCCATCGTCCGGGCCCGTTTGTCGCCATTGGGCGAGGGCTTGCAGGTGCTGGTCTATTCACCCGATCAGAGTGACCTGTTCGCCCGCATCTGCGGCTACTTCGACACTGCCGACTACAACATTCTCGACGCCAAGGTGCACACGACGAATTCCGGCTATGCGCTGGACACGTTTCAGATCACCAGCACGGCGGCAGAAGACCACTATCGCGATCTGATCCTGCTGGTCGAGAACCAGCTCGCCAAGGCGTTGACCGCCAGCGGGCCGCTGCCTGAACCACGCCGCAGCCGGGTGTCGCGGCGCGTCAGATCGTTTCCGGTCACGCCGCGCGTCACCTTGCGCCCTGACGAGCGCGGCCAGGCCTGGCTGCTCGGCGTCTCGGCCAACGACCGCTCGGGTTTGCTGTTCGCGATTGCGCGCGTGCTGGCGCGCCACCACGTCAACCTTCAACTGGCCAAGATCACGACGCTGGGCGAGCGGGTCGAGGACACCTTCCTCATCGATGGCGCGGCATTGCAGCAGAACCGCAAGCAGATTGCGATCGAGACGGAATTGCTCGATGCCATCAGCTTGTGAGGCAGGATGAGCCTGGCGCACATTCTGGCCGGCGACGCGCTCGCCACCCTGGCGAGCTTTGACACCATCATCGACGCACGTTCGGAAAGCGAATTTGCCGAAGACCACCTGCCCGGCGCCGTCAACTGGCCGAGCCTGAACGACGCCGAACGCCATGCGGTGGGCACCGAATACAAACAGGTCTCGGCGTTCGCCGCCAAGAAGCGCGGTGCGTCGCTGGTGTCGCGCAATATCGCCAACCACATTGAACGCGAGGTGATGGACAAGCCCAAGGGTTGGCGCCCCCTGGTCTATTGCTGGCGCGGCGGCAAGCGCAGCGGCGCGCTGGCGCTGGTGCTCGATCAGATCGGCTTTCAGGTTCAGATCCTCGAGGGCGGTTACCGCGAATACCGGCGGGCCGTCGTCACCGCGCTTGAGACACTTCCGCAGCGCTACTCACTGCATGTGGTGTGCGGCACCACTGGCTCCGGCAAGAGCCGTTTGCTGCAGCTTTTGGCGTTGCAAGGGGAACAGGTGCTCGACCTGGAGGCCCTGGCGAACCATCGTGGCTCGGTGCTCGGCCTCACCCCGGGCGACGCGCAACCTGGTCAAAAACGCTTCGAAACCCTGGTCTGGGACACCTTGCGGCGCTTCGACGCGGCGCGGCCCGTCTGGATTGAAAGCGAGAGCAAGAAAGTCGGTGACCTTCACGTGCCACCCGCGCTGATTCAACACATGCGCGCCTCACCCTGCCTGAACCTGGAGCTGGCGCTTCCGGCACGGGTGACCCTGCTGCTGCAGGACTACCAGCACTTCGTCGACGACACGGCAACGTTCTGCGAACGGCTCGACGCGCTTCGCGTGCTGCGTGGCAACGACGTGGTCGACGCCTGGCAGGCGCACGTGCGCACAGGTCACATCGAGTCCGTCGTGCACGACCTGCTGGTCGCTCACTATGACCCGATCTATCTTCAATCGATGCGCCGCAACTTCCCTGGCTTTTCGGCACCACGTTTGAGCGTCACCTGGGATGGCAGCGAACTCGGGTTGATGGCTGCGGCGCGCGCCCTGGTTGGCGCCGGTCGAGTTCCCCCTTGAGCGCCGCCCGGGCGCCGCTCGCCTGCGCCTTCGTGGCGTCGCGTGGCGCTGTGGACCGTTGAACTTGATCCGCGTCAAGCGGAACTGGGCGCTCAGCTGGCATTCTCAAGAACATGCTGCAGCGCTTGGCATTGGCCGAATCGCATCGCCTTGATGTGCGTGAGGTGGGTTTCGACCGCCCGGTCACCTGGCTGGCTGCGGGCTGGCGTGATTTTGTCGCTTGCCCGCTGCCGGGTTTGCTGCACGGCGGCGTGGTCGCCGTTTTCGGCTCACTCATGTTCTGGGTTTTTCGGCACCACTTCTGGCTGCTTGCCGGTGCGTTGTCGGGTTTTCTGCTGGTCGCACCTGTGATCGCCACGGGCTTGTATGCGATCAGCCGTGGCATTGAAGGCGGCCAGCCGGTTGACGGCCGGACCGCAGTGCTGGCCTGGCAGCCGAACGATCGACGGCGGGTCCGGTTCGGGGCCCTGCTGGCCCTGGCCGGAACGGGCTGGGTCGCCACGTCGGCGGCGCTGATCACCGTCTTGGCCCCCGAGGCCGTGCACAACCCTCAGGATTTCATCCGCATCGTCGTGCTCGCCGACCGCGGGCACCTGTTCGAACTCTGGCTTGTGTTGGGGGGCATATTGGCAGCGCCGATATTCGCTTCCAGCGTGGTCGCCATGCCACTCCTGCTGGATCGTCAAATCAGCGTGCTGGGCGCGGTGCTGGCGAGTTGGCGCTGTGTCCTGGTCAACCCCGGGCCACTCGCGTTCTGGGCAGCGTTGCTGATGGTCATGACGGTGGCCAGCATGGCGATGGCGATGCTTGGCCTGCTGGTGGTGGTGCCGTGGCTGGGGCACGCCAGTTGGCATGCGTACCGTGACCTGATCGTTCCCCATGTGGCTGGTGCTGGCGGCCGCTGAGGCGCGTCAATCGACACAAACGGGTTGCAGTGATGTTCGGATTCGATGAGGAACAGATTGCCCAATTCGGCCTGACGGTCGGAGTCGGGGCCTTCATGGCCTACATGCTGTTCATCATTCTCCAACTGGCCCGCGAGTCGAAAGCGGGACGCTTCGGCACCTTCGTGCTGCTGCTCGGACTGGGGTTTGGGCTGGTCGGCTTCGCCGCCAAGGGGCTCATCAAGCTGTTCCTGCGCGGCGTCTGACCAAGCTCCTCGCACGGTCAGCGTGTGTTGACTTGATGCTCCGGGCCAAGCGGCCATGCCGCACCTGCCCGGAGCACAGGCTCAACCCATGTGCAAACCGCCATTGACCGAGAAATCGGCGCCGGTGGCAAAACCGGACTCGTCCGATGCTACCCACGACACGATGGAGGCGATGTCGTCAGGTGTTCCGAGCCGCTTGACCGGAATGCCGGCGACGATCTTGTCCAGCACGTCCTGGCGGATCGACTTCACCATGTCGGTCGCGATGTAACCCGGGCTGACGGTGTTGACCGTGACACCCTTGTTCGCCACCTCCTGCGCCAGCGCCATCGTGAAGCCGTGCATGCCTGCCTTCGCCGCCGAGTAGTTGGTCTGTCCGAACTGGCCCTTTTCGCCATTCATCGAGGGCATGCTGGAAAAGGGCTGGGGCCGCATTATCAACATCAGCTCGGTGAATGG
>JANNKS010000215.1:0-1723 GCA_031396425.1 Rhizobacter sp.
CCGCAACGCACCCCAGCCATTCCGACGTCAGCGCGCTCGCACGCGAACAGGCGCAAGACCACCGGGCCCAAGGCATGGCCGACCGGCAGGCGGTGGAACTGGTGAACCGGCTGTTCAAGGCGTTCCCGCTCGATGAACGCGTGCCGCCCGATGTGCGCGAGATCATCGCGCAGTTGCGCGGCCCCGCCATGCGTCTGACGCTGCGCGACCCCTCGGTGCTCGACCAGCGCGAACACCCGCTCTGGCGGCTCATCCATCTGTTTGCCTACCAGGCCGAGATGCTGCCCAGGATCGACGACCCCGAACGGCTGCAGTGGCTGACGTTCGGTCGCCAGACGATTGAAGAACTGGCGGCCTCGCCGGCGCAGAAGACCACGTCGTACCAGGCGGCACTCGAGCGCATCGAAGCCTTCCTGGGCGAACGGCTGACGCAACGCTGCGCGGCGCTGGCGGCGCGCTTCCAGGCGTTGCAGGCCACCGAGGCCGGACTCGCCGCCACCCAGGCCGGCGCCGCAGCCAAGGCCGCGCCGCTGGACACCGTGCTGGCGGCCCTGCTGCCGCGCACGCCACCCGGGCGCCCGAACGATGAAGAAGCCCGTGTGGGCGCCGAGACGTGGTTCAACAGCCTCGTGCCCGGCCAGTGGCTGCGCCTGCTGCTGAAGGGCACCTGGTTGCACGCCCAGTTGTTGTGGCAGGGCGAGCGACGCCAGATCGTCATGCTCGGCGACGGCGCGACCGACACCACCTGGGCCCTGCGGCGCGGCGTGCTGCTCACGATGCACCGCCACGGGCTGGTGAAGACGCTGCAGATGCGCTCGCTCGTGGGCACCGCGGCGATGCGCGTGCAGGAGCAGATCGCGATCGCCGACGCGGCCTGAGCGCTTCGCGGGCCGGAAGCGCTCGCGCTGCCGGCGACCCCGGTTTCAGGCTTTCAGCCGCTCGTTCTGCGGGAACATCGCGCGCCGCGCCTCGTCGTCCATCTCGGTCTTGAAGGCGTACCGGTCTTTCAGTGCGGCGGCGCGCTGCGCCGCGGGGCGGGCGTTCACCGCGTCGAACAGTCGCTTGACGTGGGGGATCTGCTCCCAGGCTTCGGCGCCGAGCGCAAATGGCACGGCGCGGGCCCAGCCCCACACGGCCATGTCGAGCAGCGTGTAGCGTTCGCTCACCATCCAGGGCCGATCGGCCAGGTGGGCATTCAGGATCTTCCAGTGACGCCAGGCTTCGAAGTCGTAGCGGTTGATGGCGTAGGGAATCGGTTCGGGCGCGTAGTGCTTGAAGTGCACGCACTGGCCGGTGAAAGGCCCGATGCCCGAAGCGGTGAACATCAGCCACGACAGCATGGGCCCGCGGTCCTGCGGCGCAGGCAGGAACTGGCCCGTCTTCTCTGCCAGGTAGAGCAGGATCGCGCTGCTGTCGAACACGGTGGCCGCGCCGTCGACGATCACCGGCACCTTGGCGTTCGGGTTCAGCGCCGTGAACGCGGCAGCGTGCTGCGCGCCCTTGCGCGTGTCCACCGGAATCGCGAAAACGCACGTCCAGGTCGCTGTCCGCGATCCGACGTGCATCCTCGGCTACTTCTTGCCAAGATAGAGGGAAGGAGGTCGCTCATGACCGAGTCTGAACGCATCACTCGCGCACACGCTGCCGGCCTCCAGGCCTTCAAGAAGCTCTCGAAGAAGGCGCAGCTCAAGCGTCTCCAAGAGCTTGGCATCGTCGACGCAAA
>JANNKS010000220.1:0-6306 GCA_031396425.1 Rhizobacter sp.
GATCAAGCCACGCTTTTGCGGCATCCACTTCTTCAACCCGCCGCGCTACATGGCGCTGGTGGAGCTGATCAACACGCCCACCACGCGCCCTGAAATCCTCGACCAGCTCGAGGCGTTCGTCACCAGCGCGCTCGGCAAAGGCGTGGTGCGTGCGAACGACACGCCGAACTTCATCGCGAACCGGGTCGGCATCGCCGGCATGCTCGCCACGATCAAGGAGGCCGAGACCTACGGACTGAGCTACGACGTCGTTGATGACCTGACCGGGAAGAAGCTCGGCCGCGCGAGCAGCGGAACCTTCCGCACCGCCGACGTCGTTGGCCTGGACACGATGGCGCACGTCATCAAGACCTTGCAGGACAACCTGAAGGACGACCCCTTCTTCCCCAGTTACAGCACGCCTCCCGTCTTGGCCAAGCTGATCGAGCAAGGCGCGCTGGGCCAGAAAAGCGGCGCGGGGTTCTACAAGAAGGTCGGCAAGGACATCCTGCGGCTCGACGCCGCGAAGGGCGACTACGTGCCTTCAACCGGCAAGGCCGACGAGATCGTCGCGCGCATGCTCAAGAAGGCACCCGCCGAGCGGCTCAAGCTGCTCCGCGAATCCAGCAACCCGCAGGCGCAATTCCTCTGGGCGATCCTGCGCGACAGCTTCCATTACGCGGCCGTTCACCTCGCCGACATTGCCCCCACCGCGCGCGACATCGACTTTGCGATGCGCTGGGGCTTCGGCACCTCGCAAGGCCCGTTCGAACTGTGGCAACTGGCCGGCTGGAAGCAGGTGGCGGAGTGGGTCAAGGCCGACATCGATGCCGGCAAGGCACTTTCAAAAGCGCCGCTGCCGGCCTGGGTGTTCGAAGGGCCGGTCGCAGTGAACCAGGCCGTTCACACGCCCGAAGGCTCGTGGAGCCCGAAGCTGGGAAAATACGTGCCTGGCAGCAGCCTGAGTGTCTACCAGCGCCAGCCGTTTCGCGAGAACGTGGTCGGCTCCGGCGCGTCCGATCCGATCAAGAGTGGCACCGAGGAATTCAAGAACGCCGAAATCCGTGTCTGGTCGCTCGACGGCGAGGTGTTGATCGCCAGCATCACTGCCAAGCTGCACCTGATCAGTCCAGATGTGGTGGAAGGCCTGCTCAAGGCGGTGGAGATCGCCGAGTCCAGGTACAAGGGCCTGGTGATCTGGTCTCCCGACGACGTGTTCTCGGCCGGCGCGAACCTGGAAGCGCTGATGCCGGTGTTCATGAAGAGTGGTGCCAAGGGCATCGCGCCGGAAGAGAAGAAGCTGCAGGACGCGATGCTGCGCATCCGCTACGCCGGCGTGCCGGTGGTCTCGGCGATCCGCGGCCTGGCGCTGGGCGGTGGCTGCGAGCTGGCGATGTATTCGGCCCGACGTGTCGCGGCGATGGAAAGCTACATGGGCCTGGTGGAAGTGGGCGTCGGCCTGATCCCCGGCGGCGGTGGCCTGGCCTACGTGGCACGCCGCGCCGCCGAGATGGCGAACGCCGGCAACGCGAACGCCGACATCTTCAGGTTCGTCACCGACGGCTTCACCAGTGCGGCAATGGCCAAGGTGGGCACGAGTGCGATCGAATCGCGCAAGCTCGGCTACCTGC
Organism: Rhizobacter sp.; assembly: GCA_031396425.1. Classification (GTDB taxonomy): domain Bacteria; phylum Pseudomonadota; class Gammaproteobacteria; order Burkholderiales; family Burkholderiaceae_C; genus JAEMQF01. The sequence continues at coordinate 1,611 of JANNKS010000220.1, forward strand.
TGTGGAGCGACGTGATCGTGCCGCACAAGGACGAGCTTCTCCATGTGGCCACCCAGCAGGCCAAGGCGATGTTCGAGAGCGGCTATCGCCCACCCGCCCGCGCGCTGATTCCAGTCGCCGGGCGCAGCGCGATCGCCACGATCAAGGGCCAATTGGCCAATCTGCGCGATGGCGGCTTCGCAAGTGCACACGACTTCCACATCTCGTCGCTGATTGCCGATGTGGTGTGCGGCGGTGAAGTGGACGCCGGCTCGCTCGTGACCGAGGAATACCTGATGGCGCTCGAACGCAAGCACTTCTGCGGGCTGCTCGAACACCCGAAGACCCAGGAACGCATCATGGGCATGCTGCAAACCGGCAAGCCGGTTCGTAACTGATGAAGCTACTGCGCGGCCGCGATGCGTCGTTGGGCGGTGCTCGGAATTCTCACGTACACGAAGTACGTTGCGGTTCCTGCGCTCCGTCCGCCTAGCCTCGCAACCGCTCGCTACGCTTCTTCAGTCACGAACCCAAGCCGTATCGAACGTTGATGACCAACAAGGATTGGGAAATGAGCAAACAAGTTCAAGACGCCTACATCGTTGCCGCCACCCGCACGCCGATCGGCAAGTCGGGTCGGGGCTATTTCAAGAACACCCGGCCGGACGACCTGCTGGTTGCCGCGGTGCGCAGCGCGATCGCTCAGGTGCCCACGCTGGACCCGAAAGCGATCGAGGACGCCATCATCGGCTGCTCGTTCCCCGAGGGCGAACAGGGCGTCAACATGGCGCGCGTTGCGATGCTGCTCGCCGGTCTGCCCAATTCGGTGGGTGGCGTGACGGTGAACCGTTTCTGCGCCTCCGGCCTGACGGCGGTGCAGATGGCGGCCGACCGCATCCGCATCGGTGAGGCCGACGTGATGATTGCCGGTGGCGCCGAATCGATGAGCATGGTCACGATGGGTGGCAACAAGCCTTCGTTCAACCCCGAGATTTTCGCGAAGGATGAAAACGTCGGCATCGCTTATGGCATGGGCCTGACCGCCGAAAAAGTCGCCACGCAGTGGAAGGTGAGCCGCGAAGCGCAGGACGCGTTTGCGCTGGCATCGCACCAGAAGGCGCTCAAGGCAATGGCAGCCGGTGACTTCAGCGCCGAGATGACGCCGATCGACGTGATCGACCGATTTCCCAATCTCGCCACCGGTGAGGTCGGCACCAAGACGCGCACCGTCAAGCTCGACGAGGGCGCGCGGCCTGACACATCGCTCGAAGGCCTGGCCAAGCTCAAGCCGGTGTTCGCGGCCAAGGGCAGCGTGACGGCGGGCAACAGTTCGCAGACGAGTGACGGCGCCGGGGTGTTGATCCTCGCGTCGGAAAAGGCCATCAAGCAGTTCGGCCTCAAGCCGCTGGCGCGTTTTGTCAGCTTCGCGGCGCGCGGCGTGCCACCCGAGATCATGGGCATTGGCCCGATCGAGGCGATTCCGGCGGCGCTGCGCTACGCGGGACTGAAGCTCGACGACCTCGGCTGGATCGAACTCAACGAAGCGTTTGCCGCTCAGGCGCTGGCGGTGATCAACACCGTCGGGCTCGACGCGAGCCGCGTCAACCCGATGGGCGGCGCAATAGCGCTGGGCCACCCGCTGGGTGCCACCGGCGCCATCCGTTCGGCAACGGTCGTGCATGCATTGCACCGCCACAACCTGAAATACGGCATGGTGACGATGTGCGTCGGCATGGGGCAGGGCGCTGCCGGCATTTTTGAGCGTGTCTGAGCTGTGCCGCTCGCGCCGGCGCGCACGACCGCGTTGCCGCAAGACCTGCGAATGAACAAGGAGACCGCATGAGCATTCGAACCGCCACCCTGAACGGCGTCGCGACGATCGAGATTGCGCGGCCCGAAAAGAAGAACGCGCTCACCATTGCGATGTACCAAGCGATGCGCGATGCGTTGCAGGCCGCGCAAGACGACGCTGCGGTGCGCGCGGTGTTGATCACCGGCCAGCCGGGCATCTTCACGAGCGGCAACGACATCGAGGATTTCATGAGCCGCCCGCCCGGCAGCGGCAGCAACAACCTGGACTCGCCGGTGTTCCAGTTCATGAAGGCACTGGTCGGCATCGACAAGCCGGTGGTGGCCGCGGTCACCGGCGCGGCGATCGGCATCGGCACGACGATGCTGCTGCACTGCGATCTGGTCTACGTGTCCGACGAGGCGCGCTTGGCGATGCCCTTCGTGAGCCTGGGCCTGGTGCCCGAATTCGCCTCCAGCCTGATCGTGCCGCGGCTGCTGGGGAACGTGAAAGCAGCCGAGAAACTGCTGCTCGGCGACCCCTTTTCCGGCGCCGATGCGGTGGAGATGCGCATCGCCAACGCGGTGTTGCCAGCCGGCGAAGTGGTCAACCACGCGCGGCGTATCGCCGAGCGATTCAATGCCTTGCCGCCGGGAGCCGTGCGTGAGACGAAGAAGCTGTTGCGGCGCGCGAGTTCCGACGACGTGCTGAAGACGATCGCGATCGAGGGCGAGATGTTCAGCCAGCGGCTGCGCAGCCCCGAGGCGATGGAGGCGTTCCAGGCGTTCTACCAGAAGCGCAAGCCCGATTTCTCGAGATTCACCTGAGGGTCGCGGACGCAATGTCGCTGGCGCTGAAGCTGGTGCTCTCGCCGCTGCTCGTCTCGCAGGCGCTGGCAACGCGGCGTCGCGCGCCGGTGCTGCCCGAAGCCGACGGCGCGCGGCGAGGCACGATCGGGCACGGTGAACCGTTTCGGCTGCTGATCGTGGGCGACTCGTCCGCCGCCGGCGTGGGCGTGCGCACGCAGGCCCAGGCGCTGGCCGGGCACCTGAGCCGCGCTCTGGCCGCCGGTGCGCGGCGCAAGGTGCGGTGGCAACTGGTCGCGCGGAGCGGCATCACGACGGCGCAGGCGCTCGAACTGGTGCAGGCCGAGCCCCCGGATACCGCCGACGTGGCGGTTGTCGTGCTGGGCGTGAACGACGTGATCGATCAGGTGCCGTCGCAGCGTGCCGTGGCCCAGCGTGCGGCGCTGGCCGATTGGTTGCTCGCGCACACGCAGGTGCAGCACGTGGTGTTCGCGCCGCTGCCGCCCATGCACCGTTTTCCTCTGCTGCCGCAACCGTTGCGCCGCATCATGGGCAGCGATGCGCGCCGCCACGACGACGCGATGGCGCGCTGGGCGGCCACGCGCGGCGACGTGTCGCATGTGCCGATCGCGTTTGAACTCGGTCCGCAGCACATGGCCGAGGACGGTTTTCATCCGGGTGAGCCGGTCTATCGGAACTGCGGCGAAGCCTTGGCCGGCTTCATCGTCGAACAACTCGTCAATTCGGAGCAGACCCGTGCATGAACCGGCAGGCCAAGACGATCTTCAGCGCCGGCGCCTGAGCCACCCGGGCTATGCGATCGGCAACGCCCGGGGCTGGCCCTGCATGTCAATCGCCACATAGGTCAGGTTCGCTTCGGTCACCTTGACGACGTGCAGATTGGCCGGGTTGCGTTCGGCATAGACCTCGACCCGCACCGTGATCGAGGTGCGGCCGATGCGTTCCACGTGGGCGTAAAAGCTCAGCAGGTCACCGATCGACACGGGTTGCTTGAAAATGAACTGGTTCACCGCCACGGTGGCGATGCGGCCCTTGGCGATGCGCGCCGGCAGCACCGCACCGGCCAGGTCGACCTGCGCCATGATCCAGCCACCGAAGATGTCGCCGTTCCCGTTGGCATCGGCCGGCATCGGCATCACGCGCAAAACCAGCTGGCGATCGCCCGGCAATTCGAGCGGCGACAGTTGATGTTCCGACACGTATTCGGCGGGTCTTGAAATCTCGGGCATATTGCAGCACCTGCGGTAACGGGTTCCACCGCATTCTCATCCAAACCAAGAGCATTCCCTCCCATGCGCGGTCACGCTGCCTCTTTGCCACTCGCCCCCGCGCCCGCACCCGGGGAGCGCCGTTCCAACTGGGGCACCGTCAAACGCCTCGCGCCCTACATCTGGCAGTGGCGCTGGCGGGTGCTGATCGCATTGGCGTTCCTGGTCGGCGCCAAAATCGCCAACGTCGGCGTGCCGCTGGTGCTGAAGGAACTGGTCGATTCACTCGACCTGAAACCCGGCGATGCACGCGCCGCCCTGGTGGTGCCGGTGGCGCTGCTGCTGGCTTACGGCGCCTTGCGCATGAGCGTCACGCTCTTCACCGAGATGCGCGAATTCCTGTTCTACCCGGTGGCGGCGCGCATCGCGCGGCGCGTTTCGCTCGAAACCTTCGACCACCTGCTGTCGTTGAGCCTGCGCTTTCACCTCGAGCGCCAGACCGGCGGCGTGTCGCGCGACATCGAACGCGGTTCGCGCGCGATCCATTCGCTGCTGAACTACACGATCTACAACATCCTGCCGACCCTGGTCGAGATGGCGCTCGTGATCTCCTTGCTGTCGGCCAAGTTCGACGGCTGGTTCGCGGCCATCACCTTCGGCGCGCTGGTTCTGTACATCGGCTTCACGGTGGCGGTGACCGAGTGGCGCACCCACTTCCGCCGCGCGATGAACGAGCAGGACAGCAAGGCCAACACGCGCGCGGTCGACGCCCTCATCAACTACGAAACCGTCAAGTACTTCGGCAACGAGCGCTTCGAACAAGCCCGCTACGACGAGAACCTGCAGCGCCTGGAGAAGGCCTCGATCAAGTCGCAGACTTCGCTGTCGGTGCT
>JANNKS010000227.1:0-3985 GCA_031396425.1 Rhizobacter sp.
CTTCTTTTCGCTCGCCGGGGCGCTCAGCACCCGCAGCACCGTGAGCTCGAGCGCCATCAGGTCGACCTCGACCTCGGCGATGCGGTCGCGGAAGCGCGCGTCGTCGATGAGCGGCTTGCCGCGCGAGCGCTGGGTGCGCGCGATCTGCTTCAGGCGCTTCAGCTCGCGCTTGTTGCGGCCCACCTCCGCGATGCCGGTGCGCTCGTGGCCGAGCAGGTACTTCGCGTAGGTCCAGCCCTTGTTCTCTTCGCCGACCAGGTTGTCGGCCGGCACTTCGACGTTGTCGAACCAGACCTCGTTCACCTCGACGCTGCCGTCGAGCAGCATGATCGGCCGCACGCTGACACCCGGCGTCTTCATGTCGATGAGCAGAAAGCTGATGCCGGTCTGCGGCTTGCCTTCCGAGCTGGTGCGCACCAGGCAGAAGATCCATTCGCCGTACTGGCCGAGCGTGGTCCAGGTCTTCTGGCCGTTGACAACGTAGTAGTCGCCACGCCGCTCGGCCTTGCACTTGAGCGACGCCAGGTCGGAACCCGAGCCGGGCTCGCTGTAGCCCTGGCTCCACCACACGTCGCCGCTCATGATGCCGGGCAGGTGGCGCTTCTGCTGGGCAGGCGAACCGAAGGCCATGATCACCGGCGCCACCATCACGGGGCCGAACGGCACGATGCGCGGCGCACCGGCAAGCGCACACTCCTCTTCGAACAGGTGGCGCTGCACCGCACTCCAGCCCGGGCCGCCGAACTGTTTCGGCCAGGCGTAACCGTGCCAGCCCTCCTTGCCCAGGATGCGCGCCCAACGCTGCTGATCTTCGCGCGTCAGGTGCAGGGCGTTGTGCACCTTCTGGCTGATGTCCTTGGGCAGATGGTTCGCCACCCAGCCGCGGATCTTCTCGCGGAAGGCTTGTTCTTCAGGGGTGAAATTCAAGTCCATGTTGCTCTCCGTGCGCAGCGCGTTCAGGATCAATCAAAGAAGAGGTCGTGTTTTAGCACGATCGTGCGTTTTTCTTGCTTCCTGCCGGCGAAAAAGACGCTCGCCGCGGCGTCGCGTGCTTGACACAGCGCACTGTTTTGGCTCGACGCGGTGAATATTCGCCGCCGGGGACCTGATCTGCGGCGATAGACTGAGTTGGGTCGGAACCGCCGACGTCATGGATTCATCAGGAGGCCAATTTGAACAAGCATATTCTCGCCGCGGCAGCGGCACTGCTGGTCTGCGGCGCAGCGTCGGCGCAGGGTTACGGGGTTGCATCGGTGGGCAGTAGCCGGCTGACGGCAGACTGCGCGGGTACCACCAGCTGCGACAACACCGATGTCGGGTTCAAGCTGCTGGGCGGCTACAAGTTCATGCCCAACCTGGCTGCCGAGCTGGGCTATTTCAATTTCGGCAAGGCCACCGCCAGTGCCGGCAACGTCAACGCCGAGGTCAAGAACACCGCCTTTGGTGGGGGCATCGCGCTGCATGGTGATCTGGCCCCGAACTGGCCGGCGGTCGCCCGGCTCGGTGCGGCGCAGGTCAAGACCAAGCTGAGCGGCTCGGTCGCGGGGCTTGGTTCGGCCAGCGTTTCCGACAACAACGTTTCGCTTTATGGCGGCCTGGGCATCGGGTACAGATTGGCCAAAGACGTTTCGCTCGATGGAGCCTGGGACTTCAGCCGGAGCAAGTACGACGTGAATGGCGTCAGTGACTCGGGCAGCCTCAACATGATCTCGATCGGCATGACGTTCTGGTTCTGACGCTGCGCTCGAAGCCCCACGGCCGCTTCGATGTTTCGCTCGCGCGGCATCGAAAGCGCCGGTCGGCTCGTCAAGGGCGCTTGTCCAGCGTCATGGTGTCATTCTCTCGCTTCATCTGAAAGCGCGTGAGGAAGCTGTTGCCGAGCAGCACCTGTTCCATTGGTGCCGGCACCACCGCGGCTTCAACGTTGTAGACCTGAACGTCGCCGATGCGCACCGTGTCGAGGGTTACGCGGTGCATCACGACCTGGCCGTTGGCGGTGTTGCCCACGCCGCGCTGGCCCTTGCGGAAGTTCACGCCGATGCGCTCGGCTTCGGCCTGGCTCAGCGCCACATGGGTGGCCCCGGTATCGACGACGAAGCGCACCGAGGTGCCGTTGATGCTGCCCTGGGTGACGAAGTGCCCGCCGCTGCCGGCGGTCAGCACGATCTGCGAACCGCTGCCCGCACTCGGCGGACCGCCGAGATTGACCTGGGCGCTGCCCAATTGCAGGTTGACGCGACGACCGCCCACCTCGACCACGGCATCGCTGCCCGCCACGCTGACCAGCTTCACGCCCTGGGCGCTCTGGCCCACGGAAAGGGTGCGCGGTGCGCCGTCGATCATCAGCAGCGCCTTGCCACCCAGGCTGCCGCTGAGCGACACCGTCTGCGCGGCCGCCGCGCCGGCCCACAGCAGCGCCGCAACGACGAGTGCCGCGCGCCGACGCATCAGTCGCGGAAGTTGCTGAACGACAGCGGTGCGTCGCTGACAGCCTGCCGGATCAGCGCGATGGCGGCCTGCAACTCGTCGCGTTTCGCCCCGTTCACGCGCACCGCGTCGCCCTGGATCGACGCCTGCACCTTGAGCTTGCTTTGCTTGACGGCGGTCTGGATCTTCTTCGCCGTCTCGGCATCGATGCCGCTCTTCACGGTGAGCGGCTGCTTGACCTTGTCGCCGCCGATTTTTTCGATCGGCGCGCTGCGGTCGAGGTAGCGCACATCGACATTGCGCTTGCTGAGCTTGGCGAGCAGGATGTCCATCACCTGGGCGATCTGGAAATCGCTGTCGGCCCACACCGTGAGCAGTTTTTCCTTCAACTCGATGCGCGCCGACGAACCCTTGAAATCAAAACGCGTGCCGATTTCCTTCGCCGTCTGGTCGACAGCGTTGCGCACCTCGACAAGGTTGGGTTCGAGAATGGCGTCGAAACTGGGCATGGTGGGATTGTCGCTTCAAGTGCTCGTCGCGAACGCATTCGGATCATGCAGAATTCCGTGATGCAAGTCGAGTCTGGCGTCAGCCTCAAGCCCTACAACACCTTTAACCTGCCTGCGGTGGCGCGCTCACTGGTGCGCATCGCGCGTGACGCCGATGTGCGCGCGGTGGTCGACCATCCACAGCTCGGTCGCGCGGCGAAATTCATTCTGGGTGGCGGCAGCAACATCGTCTTGACGCGCGACGTGCCGCAGGTGGTGCTGAAGATCGAGGTGCGCGGCATGAAACTCGTCGAACAGCGCGGCGACGCCTGGATCATCGAGGCGGGCGCCGGCGAGAACTGGCACGACCTGGTGGCGTGGACGCTGGAGCAGGGTTATCCGGGCCTGGAGAATCTGGCGCTGATCCCGGGCACGGTGGGTGCGGCGCCGGTGCAGAACATCGGCGCTTACGGCCTGGAACTTGCGGAACGCTTCGAGTCACTCGATGCAGTCGACCTGGTCACCGGGCGCGGCGTGACGCTGGGCGCTTCTATCTGTGCTTTTGGCTATCGCGACAGCGTCTTCAAGCATGACCTGGCCGGGCGCAGTGTCATCACCCGGGTGCGTTTTCGCCTGCCGCGGCCGTGGCGGCCGGTGCTGGGCTACCTCGACCTGGACCGCAAGATGACTGAAACCGGCAATACCGCCCCTGACGCACGGCAGATATTCGACTGGGTCAGCGCGATCCGCCGCGCCAAGCTGCCCGACCCGGCGCGCGTGGGCAATGCGGGCAGTTTCTTCAAGAATCCGCTCGTCACGCCCGAGCAGTGCCGCGACATCATCGGACGCGACCCGGAAGTGGTTCACTACCCGATGGCCGATGGCCGCGTGAAGCTGGCCGCGGCCTGGATGATCGACAGCTGTGGCTGGAAGGGCAAGACGGTGGGCAACGCCGGGGTCTACGAAAAGCAGGCGCTGGTGCTCGTGAATCGCGGCGACGCGATCGGCTCGGAAGTCATGACGCTGGCGCGCGCCATCCAGGAAAGCGTGTACGGAAAGTTCGGTATTCG
>JANNKS010000228.1:0-6933 GCA_031396425.1 Rhizobacter sp.
GACCTTGGGGTCGATTTCCGACACCAGGTACTTGCTGGCCAGGCCGCGTGAGCCCAGGTACTGCCTGGCCCACTCCATGTTCAGCGGCTCCGACTTGACGGTGCCGGCGGTAAGGTCGACGCGAAGAATTTTTCCTGCCCAAGACATGTGAGTTCTCCTTAGGCTGCTGAGGGTTGGTTGCCGAGTTTGTCGGCCCAGGCGGCCATCTTGTTCAGGCCGGTCCAGTTGGCGTCGACAAACGTGATGGCCCCGGTCGGGCAGGCTTCGGCGCACGCCGGCTCGCCACCGCACAGATCGCATTTCTGCACCTTGCCGGTTTCCTGAACGTAGTTGATCGTGCCGAACGGGCAGGCGATCGTGCAGACCTTGCAGCCCACGCAGGTGGCGTCATTCACGACCTTCGCACCCGTGAGTGCGTCGAGCGTGATCGCCTCAACGGGGCAGGCGTGCAGGCACCAGGCCTCGTCGCACTGCGTGCAGGTGTAGGGCACCTTGCGGCCGGTGTGATGGAAGTCGAACACCTTGATGCGCGACTTGGCCGTGGCGTAGGTGCCGTAGTTCTCGAAAGAACAGGCCATCTCGCACTGAAGGCAACCCGTGCACTTGTCGGGGTTGATGTGAAGCGTTTTCTGCATGGAATGAGTCCCTTTCTAGGTGACCTGCGGCGAAGCGGAGCGGTGCACACCAGAACTCGCCACCACCCATTGACGAGCCCTATGCACACGGGTGCCTATGGTGCGAAGCAGATGACCCTGTGGCTATCTAGGTCAAACCCTAGGGTTCGCACCATGTTGCTCCAGCACGTCACATGTGCCGCCCCAAAAGCCAGTTGCACGGGCGCGCAGTGAAGCGGGCTATTTCTGGATCGTCGTCAGGAAGCTCATGATTTGCTGAAGCTCGGGCTCTTTCAGTATTTCCTTCCAGATCGGCATGCCGGCATCGGGCCGCCCGTTCTTGATCGTGATCGTCGCGGTGTCGATCCATTTATCGTTGTAGCGTGCCTTCAGGTAGCGCACGTCGCGCTCGCGAACCGGGCTGAAACCGTCGGTGCCGTGGCAGTGGCCGCACTTGTCGTTGAACATCACGCGTCCGGCGGCAGCCGCTTCCGAGAGCGCCGGCGCCGCTGCCATCGAGGTGACGCTGGAGACCCCGGCTGCCGGGGCCGCCTTCGCCGCCGGCTTCACCGCCTTGGGTGGGGTGGGTTTCGACGCTGGCCTGGGCGGCGGCTTGGTTGGGTCCGTGTCGGCCACCGCGACGACGCCTGAGACCGGCACGATCGCCGCGAACGACGGTGCCACCGAGGCGAGCGCATCGCCCAGCCGCACCGGTGCTTCGCGCGGGAAACCGTACTTGTCGGCGAGCGCGTCGATCTGCGGCTTGAGCGCAAGCAGCGCGGAGTCGACGTCCGCCGCGAGCTTGTCCATGCCGCGCCGCACCGCCACCGCAACCGCGCCGTCCAGGTTCAACCCGGCCACCGGCGTCACGCGCCAGCGGTTCGCGTAGCGCTTCTTGTTCTCATAGCCCGCGACCGGCCCCCACATGAAGGCGGTGTCGACCTCGCCCTTGGCGAGGGCCTGCAGCAGCTCGTCGGCGCTGCGATACGTGGTCGACGTGAAACCGTCGAGCGTCGACAGCAGGATGTGCGGCGTGGTGCTGAACTGCACGCCCAGGCGCCGGCCTTTCAGATCGTCGATGTTGCGCAGAGTGAAATCGGGCGCCGCGACGACTGCGTAACTCACCTGCATGAACGGTTTGGTGCGCTGCAAGCCGCGCACTTTGTAGTCGGCGTTGGCAGGCAATGCGAATACGGCGTCGCAGCTGCCCTGCAGGATCGTGTTGCGCAGCGCGCGACGCTGGAACGACGTGTCCCACCACGTGTATTCGATCGGCTGGTTGAGCTTGCCCGCCACCAGCTCGGCAAGTTCGATGTACATGCCGCGCTCACCACCCTCGGCCTTGCTGAACGGCAGGTTGTCCGGGTCGGCGCAGACGCGAAACGGTTCGGCACCTGCCGCCGGAGCCATGAAGGCGCCGGCGGCGAGGGCCGCGGCGAAGGCGAATGCCTTGAAGTTGCCGCGGGATTTCATCTCAACAGACTCCTGTCATTTCACCGAAAAGACGTACAAGGTGCCGCCCTCCGGGCTCGCGTTGACCATCTTTTCACCCAGCGCACCGAAGAACGCCGGAATCGACAAGGTGCGGCCAGAAACAACCGCGATGTACTGCTTGCCGTCGAGCGTGTAGGTCATTGGCGCAGCGGTGATGCCCGAGCCGCTGTTGAACTTCCACAGCGTCTTGCCGGTCTTCGCGTCGAGCGCCTTGAACCAGCCCTTGATGTCCCCGTGGAACACCAGGCCGCCACCGGTGGTCAACATGCCGCCGCTGTAGGGCAGCTCGTCCTTGTTGAACCAGACCGTCTTCTGCGCCACCGGGTCGTAGGCCTTCACGCCGCCCATGTGGCCGCCGGGTCCGACCTTGCCGAGATCGAAGTTCACGCCAAGGTAGAACGCGCCGCGCTTGTACTCGGCGTCGATGCCTTCCAGGTCCATGCAAAGGTTCATCGTCGACATGTACACCAGGCCGGTCTGCTGGCTGTAGCTCATCGGCATCCAGTTCTTGGCACCGATCAGATTCGGGCAGATGTCCGCCGCCTTGCGTTTCATGCCGGGGCGCTTCACGTTGCCCGGAGCCTCGATCGGCATGCCGGTCTTCATGTCGACGCCGGTGGCCCAGTTCACGCCGTCGATGTAGTGCTTGGCCGAGACCAGCTTGCCGTTCGCACGGTCGATGACGTAGAAGAAGCCGTTCCGGTTGGCCTGCATGATGACGGGCGTCTTCTTGCCACCCACCGGCAGGTCGGCGAACACGAGTTCGTTCACGCCGTCATAGTCCCACGCGTCGTGCGGCGTGAACTGGTAGTGCCAGGTGATCTTGCCGTTGTCCGGGTTGAGCGCCAGCACCGAAGCGGTGTAGAGATTCGAGAACTTGCCGATGTCGGAGCTGTCGTTGCCGCGCACCGACGCCGACCACGGCGCCGGGTTGCTGGTGCCGTAGTAGACGAGGTTCAGCTTCGGATCGTAGGAGCCGATGTGCCAGGCCACGCCGCCGCCGTTCTTGCCCGAATCGCCCTTCCAGGTGTCGGCACCCGGTTCGTTGCCCATTGGCACGGTGTGGGTGCGCCAAACTTCCTTGCCGGTGTTCTGGTCAAGTGCCACGATCGCGCCGCGCACGCCATACTCGCCACCGCCAAAGCCGGTGATGACCAGATTCTTCACCAACGTCGGCGGAGAAGTGATTACCGAACCCGCGGTGTAGTCGACGATCGGCGTCTTCCACAGTTCCTTGCCGGTCTTCGAATCGAGCGCGACGATGTGAGCGTCAAGGCGGCCCAGGAAGATCTTGCCGTCGTTGTAGGCCACGCCGCGGTTGTTCACGTCGCAGCAGGCGTACTGGTCGATGCCCTTGGGAATCTCAGGCTGGTAGGCCCACTTCACTTCACCCGTCTTGGCATTCACCGCGAAGGTGTTCTTCGGCCCGAACGACGAGGTCACGAACAAGGTGTCACCGACCAGGATCGGCGTCGACTCCTGCGAGCGCAGCGTGCCCAGCTGAAGCGCCCATTCGACGCTGAGCTTGGAGACGTTGGTGGTGTTGATCTGCTTGGACGCCGAGTAGCGCGTGTTGCCGGTGTCGCCGCCGTAAACGGGCCAGTTCTGCGCATGGGCGGTTGCCGCAAGCCCGAGCGTCAGCCCGAGTGCAACCGGTTTCAGGAAAACCTTCATGAAATATCTCCTCTGGGTTGATAACAAGGTGCGGTAGGTGCCGACCGCGGCGGTGAAACCCTTCATTGCCATGACGCGAGCTCCATGGTGACGGTGCCGCCGACCATGAAGCGCGACGGCGACGGCTCCTTGCGCTCCAGCCGCACCAGGCCCACTTTCGGGCAGTACCACTCGAGCGTGCTGAGCGGAATGTTCCGCCACTGGAATTGCGCGTCGACGTACAGGCGAATTTCGGCACGGCCGGCAACCCGCAGGCAGCCTTCGAAGGCGCCAGCCGATGTCTGCACTTTCTGGTCCAGCGCTTCGATGCGATACGTCATCGGAAGCGCCTTGTGCGTGTAGCGCACCTCGCGTGGCACTTCGTTCTTGCGCGCCAGCACATAGGCGATCGTCGATGCCTCCCACTCGGTGCCCACCAGGTAGGGCTTGCGCAGCACGTAGCGGCGCTGGGCGTCGACTTGCGGTTCACGGTCGAGCGGATTGCGCGCGGCGATGCGGTAGGTGCCGGTCGCGTCGTTGCGCAGCCAGTATTCGTTGCCGGCGTCGCTGCGGCGCCGCCAGGACGGTGCGCCGTCGATCTGGTCCGCACCCCGGTTCGACAGCGTCAGCAACTCGCGTTCGGCGGCCTCGCCGTCGATCTGTGTCGTCACCTGGTAGGTCCAGCGACGGCCCGATTCAAGCGGGAACAAGGTGTCGTCGCCGGGCGCCGAGCCGCAACCCACCAGCGCGAGCGCAAGAAGTAAAGCGACGGAAATGGCGGATGCAGCGAACCGACTCATGTCATTTCTCAGGCAGCTGGGGCGACGGCATGTCACGGATCTTGATTTCCTGCTCGTCGTTGCCGGGGCGCAGCCAGCTGATGCCCTGCCCCGACCCCGCCTTCGCCTGCGCGGTGCCCATCTGGCTGATGCCGTCACGCCCCTTGCGCTGACCGGCATCGATCTGGCCATGCAGCTCCTTGCTGTAAGGCACCCGGAACGCACGCGGTTCGAGTTTATTGAGGCCCTCGCGCGGCACGCTCACCCACAGGAAGATGGCACCCTGCCCCTTGCCCACCGGCTCGTCGACAGCGGCGGCCAGCATCACGAAGCGCTCGGGCAAGGGGTCGGTGCTGGGCACGCCCCAGATCTGATGCACCGCGTCGTTGCCGAAGAAATACAGGCCCGTCACGCTGAGCACCAGCACGCCCTTGAGCCAGCCTGGCCAGCGCGACCAGAGCAGCGCCAGCAGCGTGAGCAGCAGCAATGCGGCAAAGGCGAGAACCAGCGCGAGACCCATGATTTACAGCCGTTGGACCAGCCGCGCTGGAAGGGTGTTGAAACTGCCGACGCTGCCGTCGCTGCGCACTGAAAAACGCACCAAAGTGGCCTCGTCGCCGCGCTTGTCGAGACGGTGCTGGCCGTAGTAGGCAACCTCGGCGCGCGGGTTGACCTTCACAACGGTCAAGGTGACGTCGACCGGCTGACCGGCCTTCGGGTCAGCCGTCTCGACGTCCTTCGATTCGTAGTAATGCGCATTCACCACATATTCACCGGGGGCGATGCCGCGCAGCGTCACCACCTCCTGGTTGAGCGGGTTGACGATGCGCTTGCCGTTCACTGTGATGGTGTCGTTCGACAGGCCGCGGTCGTCGCGGTCCAGGTGCATCAGGCCGCCCTCGCGGTTGCGGAACCACACCACATCACCGGCCGGGTTGCGCACCCAGGCGTCGAGGTCGTTCGGGTCGTAGTCGGGCCACGACACGGTGATGATGAATTCGGCCTTCGCCGGCACATCGCCGGCCTTGCTCGACTTCGGGTTCATCGCCAGCAACGCGACGATGAAGCAGAACACGAACGCGATCAACATGTTGAACAACATGTCGTAGAAGGGGTCGACCTCCGGCTCGCGGGCGTTGCGGCGTTGACGCATGGAGCCTCAGGCCGTGGTGCTGGTTGCGATCGCCAGGCCGTGATGCTGCGCCACAGCGACGAGTTCATCGGCGTAGCGGTCGAGCCGCGTGAGCTGCAGGCCCAGCAGGATGTTGCCCACCAGGCCCACCATCGTCGTCAACAGCGCGATGCCCAGGCCTGCCGTCAGGCTTTTGAGCAGCTCCTGCGACTGCGCCGGGTCGAAGTTCTGGATCTGCCCGATCTGCAGCGCCAGCACCGAAAACCCGATCACCTTGCCCAGCAGGCCGAGCTTCAACTGGATGCCGTTCACCCACCAGGCGGTGGAGTGCGGGCCATGGGTTTTCTCCAGCAGAAGGTCCAGCGGCGCGCCGGCTTCGCGCGGTGCTGCCGCCAGCGCAGCGAGGTAGTCGGACGCCCAGCCGGCCGAACGCGCGACTGCCGCCCGGCGTTCGCGGGACAGCTCGCCTGCGCGCACACCGCACCACAGGGTCGCGACGACGAACAGCACGATGATGACCAGCGTGATGCCGGTCGGGTCGGAGCGCAACAGCAAGGCCCAGACGCCCTGCGCGCCGAGCAACCAGGCCGCAAAGCCGAACATGCCCGCCAACGCCAGCCATTCGAACCCGAGCGGTTCGACCAGCATGGGCCGAGGTTCGACCCGACGCATCGGAACGATGGACGCGCTACCCAATTGCATTGAACTCCTTGGCGCAGGGCACGATCCCGCCGATGGGGGCGAATTCTGTCGGTTTCCCGGCTTCGCGCAACCCGTTGTTTGCCCTGTACCGCCGCACCGCTTGTTACCGTAGGCGGGTCGCTACTGTTCCATTGCGGAACAGTTCTTTCCCCCTCCCTGCCACCCCGGGTTGCCCGCTAGACTGGCCCGGATCAGATATTCGGAGACCGGGTGGTGGGGGAAACACGGTGCGGGCCAACCCGCTGGCGAAGCGGATGGTGCTTGCGATGCGCCTGCCTGCTCATCATGGTCCTCGGCCTCGTTGGCGCTGGCCACGCCGGGGTGGTGACGCGCGAGAAACTCGTCGAAATGTTCCCTGCACCGCTGATCGTCGGCGAGCGCTACGCGGCGTTGCCGGTGTGGCCGATATTCCAGAGCGGCGCGACCGGCCCGGTGCTGCTGGCGCAGGCCTTCGAGACCGTCGACATCGAACCCGTCAGCGGCTATGGCGGCAAGCCGCTCAACCTGCTCGTGGTGGTCGACCGCGACGGCAAGTTCCTCGACGTTCGCCTGCTTGGCC
>JANNKS010000238.1:0-7086 GCA_031396425.1 Rhizobacter sp.
CGGGCTACGGCCATGCGGTGCTGCATGCCAGCGCGGTGGCAGCCTCGGGCCGGGCTGATGCGCTGTGGGTGCGCACGCTTGTGCAGCCACGCCTGAACAGCATGCTGTGCCTGGCTGTGTCAGCCCGCCAACGGCCCAGCCCGCTGGTGCGCCAGACCACCCAGCTGCTGCTGGAGCTGGTGCGTGCGCTGCCGCAAAGCGCGGCGGCGGTGTCGCAGCCAGGCTGACATCCGGCGGCTGGCCCGGCCGCTGAAACGCGGCAGGTTGTTGCTCAGCCCGTCTTGCGGAACACCACCAGGTGCTGCCAGGGCAGGGTGCTGACAGTGCGCTCCCAGGCCAGCGGATGCACCTCTGCCTCAAGCCGGATCTGCGCCTCGCTCATCTTGTGCAGCGGCTTGATGGGCACGCGCGGGTCCTCGGCCTTGTACTCGACAAAAACGATGCGACCTCCGGGCTTGAGGGCCTTCATCACGCTGTCCATCACCTCGTACGGGTAGGCCAGCTCGTGATAGACGTCGACCATGACCGCCAGGTCCACCGAAGCAGCGGGCAGCCCGACGTCGTCGACCGCGCCGAGCCGCGCCTCGATCTGCATCAGCCCTCTGCGTTTCGCATCAGCCTGCAGCAGGCTGATCATTTCCGGCTGCACATCGACGGCCCAGACCTTGCCACCCGGCATCACCGCCGGCGCCATGCGCCGCGACAGGTAGCCGGTGCCGGCGCCGATGTCGGCCACCACCATGCCTGGCCGCAGCGCCAGGGCGGCCAGCAGCAGGTCGGTGCGCTCTTCGCGTCCACGCTCTTCGCGCTCAAGCCAGGCCGCGCCCTGCCAGCCCATGACCGCCGAGATCTCGCGCCCCATGTAGCGCTTGCCTATGCCGTCGGCGCTGGATGGCAGCACGCTGTAGCGCTCGGCGAACGCGGCGGGCTGCGCCAGTGCAACGCTGGCCGCCAGCAGCAAAGCGACCGAGATGCCCCGGCGGAAGAACGACCTGGTCATCGCGGCGCGAGCCAGATTTCATTGCGCCGAAGGAACCACGGTGTGAATGGCGCGTTGTAGCGGGCCAGCACGGGGTCGCCCTGGGTGGCGACGCCAGCCTTGTCGAGCGCGGCTCGCAACAGCGCAAGATGCTCGTCATCGTTGGACTGCGACCAGGCGCCCGAATAACGGATGATCGCCCACCGGCTGGCCGGCACCAGGCGCAACTGCACCCGCGGGTCCAGCGGCTCGGGGGCGGATTCCAGCGTCACGCCCTCGGGCAGCACGAACTGCACGCGCGTGCCGCCCGGCACCGCGGCCTGCGTCACCGGCGCGGTCATCTCCATCTTCACGGGCACGGCGGTCTGGGTCACCGGTGCGGTCATCGCAAACTTCTTCTCGCCCTTGTTCTTGCCGAAGATGTATCCGGCCAGGATTGGGAAGGCACGGCTGCCAGCGTCCTCGGCTGGGGCGTCCAGCACCACCTCGGCCACGACGTAGGGCGCGTACTGGCGCAACTCCACATTGTCGAATTGCCGGATGACCTCGTACTTGGGTTCTTCGATGGCGTGGCTGGACAAGGGCGTGGCGGTGAGTGTGAGCAGGAGCAGCAGGTGATGCATGGGCAGGGTGCAGGTAGGCAAATGGTTGACGAGTCAGACGCCGCCGTGAGAGCCGGCATTGGGAGTTCCAGATTCCGCCAGGGTTGAACGACCCGGCCTGCCGGCAGTGACGGACGTCGCGCGCGGCCCATTCGGTGCCACTGCCGCGTCAACTGCCGTCGCCGATGAAGGCGAGAGCACCACGGGCCGACCCAGCCGACGCAGCAGCGTGGGTCGCTGCAGGCGGGAGCCCAGCGCAGCGCCAATCACCGCCTCCGCCGTGCCCTTCGCTTGCAGAGCCATGTGCACCATTGACCTCGATTTTTTCATTTTTCCAGCGCAGAGACTCTGATTTGACGCCGATGATACGCAGTTATACTGCGTAAATGTTTCATATGAACTCGGAATGAATCTTAAATAGCGTACACTCGCAGGATGATGTCCAGAAAACGTCAATCTGTTGCGGTGATCGGTGCGCCGGCTTTTGCGGCAACAAGGCCGCGTTGGCCAGCCAGCGTTGCGTGGGTCGCGGTCTCGCCATGAGCGGGCGGCGTCGCTGGGCGAAGCACTGGGCCGAAGTGAAGTACTGCTGCCACGCCTGCCGGGTCAACAAGGCTGTACATGGCTGAACTTCGTTCTTTGATCGTTGTGCTGGGCGACCAGCTCGACCTGGATGCGGCGGCCTTCGACGGTTTCGACAGGGCCGTCGACGCCGTGTGGATGGCGGAAGCGGCCGAGGAATCAACCCATGTGTGGTCGAGCAAGCCTCGCACAGTGATGTTCCTGGCGGCGATGCGCCACTTCGCGCTGGCCCTGCAAGCCGACGGATGCCCGCTGCACTACACGCGACTGGACGCACCCGACAACGCCGGCAGCTTGGCTGCGCAGTTGCAAGCCGACATCCGGCGCCTGAAGCCGGCCCGCCTGGTGATGACCGCGCCGGGCGACTGGCGCGTGCTGCAAGCGATGAAGGCCGTGGCTGAAACCAGCGGCCTGCCGCTGGACATCCACGAGGACCGCCACTTCTTCAGCAGCATCGCCGACTTCGCGGCGCATGCCAAAGGCCGCAAGTCGCTGCGCATGGAGTATTTCTACCGCGAGCAACGCAAGCGTCATGACGTCTTGATGCAAGGCGATGAGCCCGTCGGTGGCCAGTGGAACTTCGACGCCGACAACCGCGAGGCCTTTGGCGCCGCTGGCCCGGGAACCGTGCCGCCGCGCACCGTCTTCGAGCCCGATGCCGTCACGCGCGAGGTGATCGCGCTCGTCAACACCCGCTTTGCACAGCACCCTGGTCGGCTGGACAGCTTTGCCTGGCCCGTCACGCGCGCGCAGGCGCTGCAGTCATTGCAGGCCTTCATCAAGCAGCGCCTGCCGCTGTTCGGTCGTTACCAGGACGCGATGTGGCCAGGGCACCCGTGGCTGTACCACGCGCACCTGTCGGCGGCGCTCAACCTGAAGCTGCTCAACCCGCGCGAGGTGGTGGCCGCGGCCGAGGCGGCGCACCGCGACGGGCATGCGCCACTGGCCAGCGTCGAAGGCTTCATCCGCCAGATCCTCGGCTGGCGCGAATACGTGCGCGGCGTCTACTGGACCCAGATGCCGGGTTACCTGGAACGCAACGCCCTGGATGCGCAGCAAGACCTGCCGGCCTGGTTCTGGACCGGCGCCACCGACATGGCCTGCCTGCGCGACGCGTTGGCGCAGACGCTCGAGCACGGCTACGCCAACCACATCCAGCGCCTGATGATCACGGGCCTGTACACGCTGATGCTCGGTGTGCAGCCCAGGCAGGTGCACGCCTGGTACCTGGCGGTCTATGTCGATGCCGTGGAGTGGGTGGAGTTGCCCAACACGCTGGGCATGAGCCAGTACGCCGACGGCGGCGTGATGGGCAGCAAGCCCTACATCGCCACCGGCAAGTACATCCAGCGCATGAGCCCGCACTGCAAGGGCTGCCGCTATGACCCCGCGCAGCGCGCCGGCGACAGCGCCTGCCCGTTCACCACGCTGTACTGGGACTTCCTGTTGTGCCACGAAACGGTATTGGCCAGGAATCCGCGCGTGGCGTTGCAGGTGAAAAACGTAGCGCGGCTGACGGACGCGCAGAAGCAAGCCGTCCATGAACGCGCATCGGCCATCCGCCGGGGCGAGGTCGGGGTCGAAGCTGGGGTCGCAGCTGGGGTCGCAGCTGGGGTCGATTCGCATGCATGAAACTTCTGCACCCACGCCCGCCTGGCCTGGACCGGCCGAAATCTCACGACAACGCACCGCGTTGATGTCATCCTTTTCAGCTTCGGAACCCACACCATGACAGCGATAGTCCTCATCACCGGTGCCGGCGGCGGTATCGGCAGCGCCCTGGCGCGCCGGTTGCATGCCCAGGGCTGCCGCGTCGCTGCGGTGGGGCGCGATGCGGGCCGCCTGGCCGATGTGGAAGCGGCCGTGCGCATCGCCGCTGACACCACCTCGCCCGAAGGCGCCGCGTTGGCCCTCGCCGCCTGCCAGGAAGCGCTCGGCGCCGCACCGACGCTGCTGGCGCACTGCGTGGGCAGCACGCTGATCGCGCCGCTGCACCGCACGCGCGCGGATGCCTACCGCGAGGTGATTCGCGTCAACCTCGACAGTGCGGTGTTCATGCTGCAGGCCTGGATCGGCGCGCTGCAGGGCGGGCCCGGCGCCGCCGTGTTCGCCAGCTCGGTGGTGGCGCGCATCGGGGTGGCCAACCACGAGGCCATTGCCGCCGCCAAGGGCGGTGTCGAGGCGCTGGTGCGCGGCGCCGCCGCGACTTACGCGTCGCAAGGGCTGCGCATCAACGCTGTCGCGCCCGGTATGACCGAGACACCCATGACTGCGGGCATGTTGAAGATGTCCGCCATGCGCGAGGGCGCTGCCAGGCAATACCCGTTGGGTGGCGTGCAAACAGCCGACCAGGTGGCTGACGTGATGGCCTGGCTGCTTGGCGACGGCTCGGCCCGCCTGACCGGACAGGTGATTGCAGTGGACGGCGGTTTCACCACCGTGCGGCCCCTCGTCAAGTAGCTGCGCCATCGCTGAGTGACATCGAGGCGTTTCGAGTGAACGAAGACCCACGCTGCTGCGGCAGCGGCACCTGCATCATCGACAACGAAGGCCGCTGCTGGTGTGGCCAGCAGTGGGACGGTGAAGCGATGTGCACCGCTGGCCGAAGCGACCAGCTCCCGCCGACGCTCCAGGTGCAGCAGGTCGAAGGCGAGGGCGCCGACTGATGGCCAGCGATGATCGGGGACCATCGCCCGGGGCTCGCCGCCTGGGTTATGGCGGTCTGATTCCGTTCTTGGGCCTGACTGCTGTGCTCTGGGTGGCTCGGCCGGGCGACTGGCCCGTCGCGAGCACGGCGCTGCTGGGGTACGGTGCGACCATCGCCGGCTTCCTCGGGGCCATTCATTGGGGCCTGGTCATGCGGCCGGGTGCCGTCCAGGCACTGCCGGCATTGTTGTGGGGTGTCACGCCGAGCCTGCTGGGCTGGGTGGCTCTGCTGCTGGGCCCTGCACAGGGGCTCGTGCTGATAACGATGTTGCTGTGGGTCTGCTTTGCCGTGGACCTGGTTTTCTATCCGCGCTATCAGCTGCAGGCTTGGCTGCCGATGCGCCTGTGGCTCACGCTGACGGCCAGCGGCAGTTGCCTGGCCGCTGCGGTCGCGCTGCAGCGGTAGGTGCCGGGGAAGGACTTCCCTCTGATGCCGCGCTGCAAGGGGTTCGTCAAATGACAGGTCCGATGGCTCTGGTCTGGTTCAAGCGCGACCTGCGCGTGCCTTGCCGGGTGAAAGGGATGAGTCGGTACCGCAGCCCCCGGTCTGGTCAGGCACCGGACGACTGCCCGACAAACCCATGAAGCAACCACGTCAACACATCGCCATCATCGGCGGCAACTTTGCCGGCCTGACCGCCGCCGTCAAGCTGTCGAAGCGACACGCCGTGACGGTGATCGACCCGTCGGCGCACTTCGAGTGGATGCCCAACATCCACGAGATCCTGTCGAGCGTGAAGACACCGCAGGGCCTGCGGCTCGATCGGGCGGCGATTGTCGAACAGGCCGGGCACCGGTTCCTGCAGGACCGCGTGACCGAACTTCATCCGCAGACGCAGCGCTTGATCACCGCCGGCGGCCACGAACTGAGCTTCGACGCCTGCATCGTCGCGGTGGGCGCGCTGTGGAACACGCACCGCATCCCGGGCGTTGAGCGCCACGCACTGCCCTGTCGCAGCATTGCCGACGCACTGGCAATCGAGCTTCGGCTGCGCACGCTGGTGCAGCAGGGCAAGCCGCTGCACATCGTGATCGTCGGCGGCGGCATCTCGGGCGTCGAGGCGCTGGGCGAGATCCTGCGCCGCTACCGCGATGTCCCCGGCCTGTCGGTCGAGGTGGTCGAGGCCGGCGAGCGGCTGCTGCCCGGCCTGCCCCCGGTGCTCGACGCCGATCTGCGGCGCCTGTGCCAGCCGCATGCGGTGCGGTTCCGCACCGGCACCGCGATCGCCAGCGTATCCGCCAAGGAGGTTCACCTGGCCGATGGCGCGCGGCTGCATTCCGAGCTCACCCTGTGGACGGCCGGGTTGGCAGCGCCCGCGCTGCTGCAGCAATCGGGCCTGGCCCGACCGCCGCAGGTGTGGGCGGACGTGCACCAGACGCTGCAAAGCCGCCACGCCCGCGGCACCTTCGTGATCGGTGACTCCGCACAGCTTCCGCGCGCGGTGGCCAAGCAGGCGTACAACGCAATCGACATGGGCGAGCTCGCCGCCATCAACGTCACTCATTTCCTGGCGGGCGCACCGCTGAAGCCGTACCAGCCGAACAGCAAGCCGGTGCTGATCGCGTTCGGCGACCTCGACACCTACCTGGTCGCCGGCAAGACCGTGCTCGCGAGCCAGGCCCTCGCGGGGGCCAAGGAGGGCGTGTTCCAGCTGTTCATGTCGCAGATGGCACCCTGCAACGTGCTGCAGTCACTGCCGGCTGCGGGCGGGCGCCTTTGGCAGAGCTGGCGCCGGCTCGCATGGCCGCAACTGCTGTCTCTGGCCGACTGCCGCAACTTGCCCGACCGCAGGGTGGTCAGGATGCTCTAGCCCGGATGTTTCGCCAGTAGGGCACTGGATGGATACGGCAGACCAGGCTGGGCTGTTGACGGGGCAATTCGGTACCCCATGCGCTGTTTGGTAGGGTGTGCGGTGATGATCGCCCAGAGCAGGGCGCAATTCAGCTTTCCCGGCTTGGGATGCGGGCCGAATGGGTGTCAACGCGCGGGCCAGGCACTGGATGAAGTTCTATGGGCTGAGGGCACGCGCGGCAGCGATGAAGACGTGCTTCATCGGGTGGGCCGATGCCAGCAACACACGCACGCGACGCGTGTTGCGCACGATGGCCGCGCCGATCTTGAGCAGTCGGGTGCGGATCGTGGCGGTGCAGGCCTGGGCCAGCTCGGTGTTCTTCAGGCCCAGGCGTCGCAGGTTGATCATCAAGGTGTAGGCCAGC
>JANNKS010000245.1:0-5269 GCA_031396425.1 Rhizobacter sp.
AAGATTTCGTTGGCCAGGCGTGAGCTCTTCTCCAGAGACTCGGCCACCTGCACCAGCGCGGGCATCTCCGCCCCCGACAGCGGCTGCCACAGGTAGGCCACGCGCACGGCTTCGTCGCGCATCGTCTCATTGCGAAAGCGCAGCTCGCCGCTCAGCGAGCGCAGTTCGTCGGGCACCGGCAGTGCGGCATCGCCGGAGACGATCTCGCCGCGCGTGCCCAGCACCTGGTAGTGCACCTGCTCGGCTTCATTGGCACGCAGCAGCTCGGTGGCAACTATCGGCGACTGCAGCCGTACTGCGGGCAGTGCCGGCGCTGCAGCGGGCTCGACGACAAGCTGGCGCGCGATCGCGCGTGCGGCCTCTCCCAGTTCGCGGTCGTAGGGGCGGTCGGCGATGCCCTGCGCCACCACATAGGTCAGGAAGACGCTCATCGGCCACAGCAGCAACAGTGGCGCAAGCATCCAGTCGAGGATCTCGCTGAACAGAGAATGCTGTTGGCTGGGGACTTCCATCGCCATGCGTCTCGGCGCATCGGCTGGTGCGGGCTTTGGCGGCCGCACGGGGTGCAGTGGCCGCGCTGCTTGCGCCGCACCGCGTTTTTCACCCTGGGAACCCGGAGGGCCTGGATCGGACAGTCCCTGCTGACTGTGCGTCGCCTGCCGACCGCCAACGGGCCCTGGCTGAGTGCGCAGCGGCAGGCTCAAGTGGTTATCTTCTCCAGGCAATAACCCAGCCCGCGTACTGTTGCGATGCGGATCGGCCCGTGCTCGATCTTCTTGCGCAGGCGGTGGATGTAGACCTCGATGGCGTTGTTGCTCACCTCGTCACCCCATTCGCACAGATGCTCGACCAGCTGGTCCTTGCTGACCAGCCGACCCGCGCGTTGCAGCAGCACTTCCAGCAGGCTGATCTCGCGCGCCGACAGTTCCAGCATCTGTTCATCAAGATAGGCAACACGGCCGGTCGCGTCGAAACGCAGTGGGCCGTGCTTGATGACGGTCGACGCCGTGCCCAGGCCGCGCCGGGTCAGCGCACGCACCCGCGCTTCCAGTTCGGCCAGCGAAAACGGCTTGGCCATGTAGTCGTCCGCGCCCAGGTCGAGCCCCTTGACGCGCTGTTCGACGCTGTCAGCAGCGGTCAGGATCAGCACCGGCACCGATGAGCCCCGGGCGCGCAATTTGCGCAACACCTCCAGGCCGTGCATCTTCGGCAAGCCCAGGTCGAGGATCAGCAGGTCGAATTCGTGCGCCGACAGCGCCGCATCTGCCTCACTGCCGCTGCTGACCTGGTCGACGGCGTACCCCACGCCCCGCAGCGAGCGCAGCAAACCGTCGGCCAAGACTTGGTCATCTTCGGCGATCAGGACACGCATGCTTGGCCTCCCTCAAGGCGTTGATCGGGCGCGACAGACGTCGCTCCAGTGTAGCGAGCGGGCGTCGCGATGCGGCTCGAAGCGCGGAAATCAAGCCGGACCCAGTCACAGGAAGCGGCACCAAAAGATCCATTCCAAAGTACTGTACAAACATCCAGTTTTGGTGATAATGCAATCCACTTTCAGTCACCCCCCAGGCCGCTTTTCACGTCGCCTCGGGGCCCAACCCGGAGAACCCCATGGACGCGAACGTCAAAGCACTCAACACGGAAAAAGCCAAAGCCCTGCAAGCAGCGCTGTCGCAGATCGAAAAACAGTTCGGCAAAGGTTCGATCATGCGCCTGGGCGTGGGCGAAGTGATCGAAGACATCGCCGTCGTTTCCACCGGTTCGCTCGGCCTGGACATTGCACTGGGCGTGGGCGGCTTGCCGCGCGGCCGCGTCGTCGAGATTTACGGGCCGGAATCCTCAGGCAAGACCACCTTGACATTGCAGGTCATTGCCGAGATGCAGAAAGTCGGCGGCACCTGTGCATTCATCGACGCCGAGCATGCGCTGGACATCCAGTACGCGCAAAAGCTCGGCGTCAACCTGCAGGAACTCCTGATCAGCCAGCCCGACACGGGCGAGCAGGCACTTGAAATCGTCGACGCGCTGGTGCGTTCGGGTTCGGTCGACCTGGTCGTGATCGACTCGGTGGCTGCGCTCACACCGAAGGCCGAAATCGAAGGCGAAATGGGCGACTCGCTGCCCGGCCTGCAGGCCCGCCTGATGAGCCAGGCGCTGCGCAAGCTCACCGGCACGATCAAGAAGACCAACACGATGGTCATCTTCATCAACCAGATCCGCATGAAGATCGGCGTGATGTTCGGCTCCCCCGAAACCACCACCGGCGGCAACGCGCTCAAGTTCTATGCTTCGGTGCGGCTGGACATCCGGCGCATCGGTTCGATCAAGAAGGGCGAAGAGGTGATCGGCAACGAGACCAAGGTCAAGGTGGTCAAGAACAAAATCGCGCCACCCTTCAAGACCGCCGAGTTCGACATCCTGTATGGCCAGGGCATCAGCCGCGAGGGCGAGATCATCGACATGGGCGTGAACGCCCAGATCCTCGAAAAGAGCGGCTCCTGGTATTCGTACAAGGGCGAAAAGATCGGCCAGGGCAAAGACAACGCCCGCGACTTCCTCAAGGAGAATGCCGAGCTGTCGGTCGAAATCGAGAACAAGGTTCGCGAGGCGATGGGCATTCCGCTGCTGCCTTCGACGCAGGCCGCCGAAGCCCCGCCCAGCAAGATCCGCGCCGCCTGAGAGGCTGAGACGCTGAGAGGCCCGTTGATTGCGCCACCCCGTGGCCCAAGCGGTGATGGGCGCCACACCCCCGCCTTCGGCACCTGCAGACCGCGCACTGACAGCTCGCGCGCTGGCCTGGCTGGCGCAGCGCGAGCACAGCCGGATGGAGCTGCGCCGCAAGCTCCTTGGCCTGGCGCTCAAGCAGGATACTGCCGAGCGCGCCGACCTGTCGCCTGCGAATGCGACGGTCAACCCCGCAGCCTCGACGCGCGGCCCGATCGCACAAGCCGGCGCAGCGATCACAGCGCCGGTCAGCGCGGCCGAACGTGTCGACGCAGTGCTGGCCTGGCTCGAAGCGCATTCCTACCTTTCACAGCAGCGGTTCGTTGAATCGCGCCTGCGCACGCGCTCCGAACGCTTTGGCAACCTGCGCATCCGCCAGGAACTCGCGCAGCATGGCGTGTCGCTGCCGGCCGAGGCCGAGAGCAGGCTGCGCGATAGCGAGCTTGATCGCGCCCGTGCCGTCTGGCAGCGCAAATTTGCGCGCGCCGGCGTGGCCGGTGAGTCCGGCCCTTCCGCCGCCGCCAAACAGGCCCGGTTCCTCACAAGTCGCGGCTTTTCGGCAGAAGTGATTCGCAAGGTGCTGCGCGAGTCAAGCCGTCCGCAGGAGCGCGAGCCCGACGCCGCAGACGTGGCGTCACCGCCGGCCCCCCGCACGCACGCTTCGCGCGCGAGCGAAGAAACGCACCTGCGTCTGGTCAGCCAGGGCGGCAAACCACGCCCGGGCGACTGAGCGGCGCGGCAGCTCGCCGTCGTTCGCACGCCACCCTCGCGATCATTCGCCGACTGCTCGCCGACTGTTCGCGCGGCAGCGGCGGCGGCCATGCTACATTGCCACGCAATCGCACGCGGCGGGTGCGACTCAGCCCGGCTTGAAACCGGGTCGCCTGCGCCAGAACCCCTTCTTCGATAGCGCACCTTGTCCTGATGGCCCTGCCCACCGCCGCGCCCGCGCGAAAGCTCAAGCACCGACGCAGCATTGACGTGCAGATCTGCGCACGCGGCAATGGCCTCTGGGAGGTTGACGCGGAAATCCGCGACACCAAAACACGTGTCGCTCGGCTTGCCGGTGGCCGGCGAAGCGAGCAAGGCGGGCAAAGCGATCCACGCCATGCTGCTGCGCCTCGTGGTCGATGAACATTTCAATCGGCGCATGACATATCCGCACTGGTACCAGGCCCGCAGCGTCACCCCTTCCGAAACCTGAAGAAAAGAGCCGCCATGAAGATCCACGAATACCAGGGTAAGGAAATCCTGCGTCAGTTCGGCATTCCAGTGCCGCGCGGCTACCCCGCGTTCAGCGTGCGAGAGGCGGTGGAGGCAGCGCAAAAACTTGGTTGCCCGGTGTGGGTGGTGAAGGCGCAGATCCACGCCGGCGGGCGCGGCAAGGGCGGTGGCGTGAAGCTGGCGCGCTCGATGGACGAAGTCAAGGCGCTCGCAGGCCAGATCCTTGGCATGCAGCTGAAAACCCACCAGACCGGCGCGGCCGGCCAGAAGGTACGGCGCCTGCTGATCGAAGAAGGCGCCGACATCCGCCACGAGTATTACGTGGCCGCGGTGACCGACCGGGCGACGCAGAAGGTGGCGATGATGGCCAGCTCGGAAGGCGGCATGGACATCGAAGAGGTGGCCCACAAGACGCCGGAGAAGATCAACAAGGTCTTCATCGACCCGTTGATCGGCATGACCGACGCGCAGGCCCTCGAGCTTGCCACCGGCATCGGCATTCCAGCCGAGTCGCAGGGCATGGCCGTGGACGTGTTGAAGAAGCTGTACACCTGCTACATGGAGACTGACGCCAGCCTGGCGGAAATCAACCCGCTGATCCTGGAAGGCCCGGTGAACGGCAAGCCGGGCATCGTGAAGGCGCTCGACGCCAAGTTCAATTTCGACAGCAACGCACTGTTCCGCCACCCCGAGATCACGGCCTACCGCGACCTCGACGAAGAAGACCCGGCCGAGATCGAGGCCAGCAAGTTCGACCTGGCCTACATCCAGCTCGACGGCAACATCGGATGCCTGGTGAACGGCGCCGGCCAGGCGATGGCGACGATGGACACGATCAAGCTGTTCGGCGGCGAGCCGGCCAACTTCCTCGATGTCGGCGGTGGCGCCACCGCTGAAAAGGTCACCGAAGCGTTCAAGATCATGCTCGGCAACGCCAAAGTGAAGGCGATCCTGGTGAACATCTTCGGCGGCATCATGCGCTGCGACACGATCGCAGAAGGCGTGATCGCCGCGTGCAAGGCGGTGAACCTGAACGTGCCGCTGGTGGTGCGCATGAAGGGCACGAATGAAGATCTGGGCAAGAAGCTGCTGAAGGACTCGGGCCTGCCGATCATCAGCGCCGACTCGATGGCCGAGGCGGCCGAAAAAGTCATGGCCGCGCTGAAGTAAGCCGA
Organism: Rhizobacter sp.; assembly: GCA_031396425.1. GTDB lineage: Bacteria > Pseudomonadota > Gammaproteobacteria > Burkholderiales > Burkholderiaceae_C > JAEMQF01. The sequence goes on from JANNKS010000245.1 coordinate 5,124, forward strand.
CCCGCCGCGCCCCGACTCCTGAATTGCCAAGGAACACGCCATGTCCATCCTCATCGACAAGAACACCAAGGTCATCACCCAGGGCATCACCGGCAAGACCGGCCAGTTCCACACCCGCATGTGCCGCGATTACGCGAACGGCCAGA